>NZ_JAARNI010000010.1:0-192014 GCF_011765255.1 Pseudomonas sp. AN3A02 | reverse complement strand
AACATTCTGAATGTCCTCTAAAGCCCCCTTCTACCTCAATGCTGTTCACTTAAGGAGAAATGGCACTTACCCAGAAATGGGAAGCGCCGTTTTTCTTGGGCTTCGCCACAGCACCGAAAAGCAACAGCCTCGCCGGCTGCTTCTACCCGCTGAATCAGGAGTTGGCGTAATGGTCGTCGTACTTACCGCCCGCGACCTGACCCGTCACTACGAAGTGTCCCGTGACCTGTTCAAGGGCCACGCCCTGGCGCGCGCCCTCAATGGTATGTCGTTTGAACTGGAAGCCGGCAAGGCCCTCGCGGTGGTGCAACACGTCGCCGATGACGTGATGGTGATGTACCTCGGCCGCCCGGTGGGCGTGGATCCCAATACACCCAGGCGCTGCTATCGGCGACCCCGACCATTCATCCGGACCCGAACAAGCCGAAGATCAAGATCGTCGGCGAGCTGCCCAACCCGCTGAACCCGCCATCTGGCTGCGCCTTCCACAAGCGCTGCCCGTACGCGACCCAACTGTGCAGCACCGACGAGCCACTGTTGCGGCCACTCGACAACCGCCAGGTGGCTTGCCACTACGCGGAACAGTTCGTGGCCTGACCCACAAAAAATGCTCTGGGGTTAAGTCCAGGGCATCGACTGTGTTCTACAGCCCCTCTCGCCGGATAGCGCATCTGTCCGGTTTGAGGGGCTTTTTTTAGCGCGCTGTCACCATCACCTGCATCGCTATCATCGTCATCCGGGGGTGTTTGTTGATCATCATCGGCCTTGCACAGCCGTATTGGCCCACGCCGCAGACATGCCCAGTGACGCGTACTTAATCCTCACGAATGGAATCTTTTTGGGCAGTATCAAACGCCTTACAACGTACAAATCCTTCTATTTCATGAGTATGGGGAAGGCTAGGATGTTTGGCCGTGAACTTGAATGCCACAATTGCCAACTCCCGCCTCTCGCTCACAAAGGCACTGACTTTACCGGCGATCCCGTTCCACTTATATCGGTTATCGGAGTTGGGAATATATTCAGCGACCACATTGGCATTTAACGGCGCGTCCATCTCCCAGATTTCTTTACTACCGTGAAACCACAACTGAATGGCCCCACCTTCAACCCCTTTACCGCCGGCCCCCGTCAATACGATGTAAGAGCTGGATCTATACATCCCAACACGACTCGAATCAAAAACCTTTCCGTCAACGCTAAATATCAGCTCGCCTACGGATACCGTTTGTTCAACTGACATAGATAACTCCTTCCACCTTATGGATTTGAAAGAAG
Source organism: Pseudomonas sp. AN3A02 (assembly GCF_011765255.1). Taxonomy (NCBI): domain Bacteria; kingdom Pseudomonadati; phylum Pseudomonadota; class Gammaproteobacteria; order Pseudomonadales; family Pseudomonadaceae; genus Pseudomonas; species Pseudomonas sp. AN3A02. The sequence goes on along the minus strand of NZ_JAARNI010000010.1, from coordinate 190,736 downwards.
AGCTACTTCTCGTCCACTAAAAATAGAAGGAGGATTGACCAACGTCTACTGTCAAATCCGACAGTAGACAATAAGGAAACACGCAACCTGCGGCCGCCTCACCCCAGACTCTTTTGATGTTATTCACTCATGTTTCAATCAAAAAAAAGCCCCGGGTTTAAATCCAGGGCATCGAGTGGGTTTTACAGCGTGTCTCAAGTGTCGCTGTCACCATCACCCGCATCGCTATCATCGTCATCCGGGGGTGTTTGTTGATCATCATCATCCTTGGAGCCGCCCTGGTCCTCGTCACCAGGCTCGGATTCACTTTTGGCCAGCTGCCAACCACCTGCCTGTACCGTCTTCGCTGCCACAAACCCCGTGGAATGGCTTTGCACGGCCGTCGTGGCCCACGCGGAGGACATGCCCAGCGACAACATCACCAGCACTTTGAGCAACAGCACCACACGTTGAAAGATACTCATGGTCGATTTCCGTCCAGTCAGTAAGTAAATCCCGCACGACAGCCTTTTTCCGCCGCCAGCGTTGAAGTTAGTCCCCAAGCAGGGTTTTCGCCAGCGCAGTCCGGCGGCGCACTCAACTATTGCCATCATCGTAGGTTTGGCTGTCTTCACCCTCGTTATCCGGGTTCTCGGCGTCATCACTGCTGGTGGTGCTGGTTTGTGGCTTCCAGCTGCCGGAATTGCTTTCCTTGGTGCCGCTGGTCTTGCCTGTGTCCTTCCAGGTCTGGTCCCCTGTAGCGGCCAATAGCATCTCGCCCTGCACTGGCTGATGCGCCCAGGCTGACGATATGCCCAGGGACGCCAGTGCCAGCACTTTCAACAACAACACGACCCGCGGTAAAACACGCATGCTCATTTCCCTCCTGCCGGTGAGTACATCCCGTACTCAAGACGCTAGTCTCAATGCGCGTGTTTCGCCAATAGAGCTTGAGTATGTACATACCTTGTGCAGAGGGTTCTGTTGGGGTGGGTGGGGTGGGTTGAGTACATATCCGTTTCTTCGGTAACGGCTGCTTAGGGTTCCGCTCTTACAGCGGGTCACTTTTGGCAAACGCCCCAAAAGTAACCAAAAGGTCTTTGCCCCACCACTCGGTGCCTCGCCTAGGCTCGGCATGCCCGCACTCCGGCCCGATTCCGCGGGCCGCCGCGACGGGCCATCCATGGCCCGGCGCGGCTAAATCGGCTTCCCTGCCGATTTACCCGCTCCACCGTGCCTGCTTGCGGCCATCGTGGTTGACGGGGCCCGCAGATCAAGATCACAAGCAGATCAAAAGCAAGAGCACAGCGGCCTACCGGCCGGCTTGAGTGTTAGAAGCAGAGGCAAGATCCAGAGCGAAAGCAGGGCTGTTTTCCTGTAGGAGCGAGCTTGCTCGCGAAAAACCAGAGGGTGCCGCGTTCATCCAGGATGCCATCGTCATCGTTAACGACCTTCGCGAGCAAGCCCGCTCCCACATTTTGAACCGTGCCCGCTTTAGCTTCTGATTTTGCTGTTGCTGTTGCTGTTGCTGTTGCTTCACCACACTCAAGCCGGCCGGTAGGCCGCTGTGCTCTTGATCTGCTGTTGATCTTGATCTTAGGCGCCCCGTTAAACCACGCTGGCCGAACGCAGGCAGTACGGAGCGGGTAAACCGGCAGGACGCCGGTTTAGCCGCGACGGGGCAGGGACGCCCCGTCGCGGCGGCCCGCTTCGTGCTGCCGGAGTGCGGGCACACCGAGCCCAAGCGAGGTGCCGAGTGGTGGGGCAAGAGCGTTTTGCTTACTTTTGCGCTTTTCAAAAGTGAGCCGCTGTAAGAGCGGAACCCATACCAGCCATCACCCAAATAACGGATATACACCCCACCTACCCCTGCCCACACAAAAAAAGGGCGAAGCCATGACAGCCTCACCCTTTCGTCCACCGCTAACCCTTAATGGTGTTCGCGAGTCGCGCGGAATTTCACATCCGGCCAACGCTCTTCCATCAGCGCCAGGTTGACCCGGGTCGGGGCCAGGTAGGTCAGGTGCCCACCGCCGTCGATCGCGAGGTTTTCCACAGCCTTGACCTTGAACTCTTCCAGCTTCTTCTTATCGCTGCAATCAATCCAACGCGCGGAATACACGGTGATCGGCTCGTAGGAGCATTCGACCTTGTATTCCTCTTTCAAACGGCTGGCCACCACATCGAACTGCAGCACACCAACGGCGCCAAGGATGATGTCGTTGCTGCGCTCCGGGAAGAACACCTGGGTGGCGCCCTCTTCCGCCAACTGCTGCAAACCCTGGCGCAGTTGCTTGGATTTCAACGGGTCACGCAGGCGTACGCGGCGGAACAGTTCCGGGGCGAAGTGCGGAATACCCGTAAAGCCCAGCACTTCACCTTCGGTGAAGGTGTCGCCGATCTGGATGGTGCCGTGGTTGTGCAAGCCGATGATGTCACCGGCAAACGCTTCTTCCAGTTGCTCACGCTCGGAGGAGAAGAAGGTCAGGGCGTCGCCGATGCGCACGTCCTTGCCGGTACGCACGTGGCGCATCTTCATGCCCTTTTCATATTTGCCGGAGCAGATACGCATAAAGGCAATACGGTCACGGTGTTTCGGGTCCATGTTCGCCTGGATCTTGAACACGAAGCCGGCAAACTTCTCTTCCACCGGTTCAACGGTACGCTCGTTGGCAACACGTGCCAGCGGCTTGGGTGCCCAATTGACCACGGCGTCGAGCACGTGATCGACACCGAAGTTACCCAGGGCGGTACCGAAGAACACCGGCGTCAGCTGGCCGTCGAGGAACTCCTGCTGGTTGAACGCGTGGCAGGCGCCCTGCACCAGCTCCAGCTGGTCGACAAACCGGTCGTACTCGTCACCCAGGTGGGCGCGGGCTTCATCGGAGTCGAGCTTCTCGATGATTTTCACATCGGTCCGTTCGTGGCCATGGCCGGCGGTGTACACAATGATGTAGTCGTCGGCCAGGTGGTACACGCCCTTGAAGTCGCGGTAGCAACCAATCGGCCAGGTGATCGGCGCGGCCTTGATCTTAAGGACGGCTTCGATTTCGTCCAGCAGTTCGATCGGGTCGCGGATGTCACGGTCGAGTTTGTTGATAAAGCTGACAATCGGCGTGTCCCGCAGGCGGCAAACGTCCATCAGCGCGATGGTACGTGGCTCAACGCCTTTACCGCCGTCGAGGACCATCAGTGCCGAGTCAACCGCGGTCAGGGTGCGGTAGGTGTCTTCGGAGAAGTCTTCGTGGCCTGGGGTGTCGAGCAGGTTGATCATGTGGTCGCGATACGGGAACTGCATGACCGACGTGGTAATGGAGATACCACGCTGCTTTTCCATTTCCATCCAGTCGGAGGTGGCATGGCGGTCGGATTTACGGGATTTCACCGTGCCGGCCACCGCGATCGCCTTGCCCATCAGCAACAGCTTTTCGGTGATGGTGGTTTTACCGGCATCGGGGTGGGAAATAATGGCGAAAGTGCGGCGTTTCGCGACTTCGGCGGCCTGGTGGGTCATGGGAAATCGCCTGGCAGGTGAGTCAAAAAAGGGCGGCGAGTATAGCGCAAACCCGGGGTTACAGACCACCGTTCACCCCATTGGGGGTGGCTAATTGCTGCCAAGTATGGAACCTTTTAAAAGGTAGAGACGTCCACTCCCCTGCTATCGCACTCGTAACAGGGGCTGAAAAATCAGCAAGTTAGCCTGACGAGGCTGCGCTCATGGCTCGACCTCATACCGCGTTGCCGGTATTGGCGAGCTGCATTTCGCGACCATATTTGCCGACAGCCAGGAATGGCATTGCCGCTCGGAAATGTGTTCGCCGACAGAAGAAAAAAGGAGTCCGCCTGTGGCTATTCGCTATGGCAAAGGGCTTATAGGAGGAGCGGTTGTCGTCGCTCTCCTGGCCCTGCTGGTCCACTGGATCGGCATCAACACGATCGAACTGTACCGCGACGATTTGTTGTTTTACCTGCAAGCTCACTTGATCCTCGTCGTTGTTTCGATGCTGGCCGCCCTGATCGTAGGGATTCCCGCCGGTATCCTGCTCAGCCGACCGAATATGGTCGGGCGCGCAGAACGCTTCATGCAGATCTTCAACATCGGCAATACCGTCCCTCCCCTGGCCGTACTGGCCATCGCCCTCGGTGTCCTTGGCATCGGCAGCGGCCCCGCGATTTTCGCGCTGTTCCTCGCCTCGTTGCTGCCCATCGTGCGCAACACTTATGAAGGCCTGAAAAACGTTCAAGGCTCCCTGAAAGAAGCCGCCGTCGGCATCGGCATGACGCCGCGCCAGGTGCTGTTTCGCGTGGAACTGCCCAACGCCGTGCCGATCATCATCGGCGGTGTGCGCGTGGCCCTGGCGATCAACGTCGGTACCGCGCCCCTGGCGTTCCTGATTGGCGCCAACAGCCTGGGCAGCCTGATCTTCCCCGGCATTGCCCTGAACAATCAGCCGCAACTGCTGCTCGGCGCCGCGTGCACCGCGCTGCTGGCCTTGCTGCTCGACGGTCTGGTGACCATGGCCAGCCGCCTTTGGCTGGAACGCGGGTTGCGTCCGTCTTAAGGCTTTGGCCCCGTCTTGGGCCTGAAACAGGAATTCACATGAAAAAACTGACATTGATATTGAGCTGCGTCCTGCTGTTCGCAGGGTTTGCGCAAGCCGCTGAAAAACCGGTCATCCGTATCGGCGCCCGGGTGTTCACTGAACAGACCCTGCTCGCCGAAATCACTTCCCAGTACCTGCGCACCAAGGGTTACGACACCCGTGTGACCGGCGGCCTGGGCAGCAACCTGGCGCGCAGTGCCCAGGAAAGCGGGCAACTGGACCTGATCTGGGAATACACCGGCGTTTCGCTGGTGGCCTACAACCATGTTGACGAGAAGCTCGACAGCGAACAGTCCTACGCCCGAGTGAAAGAACTCGATGCGAAAAAAGGCCTGGTCTGGCTCTCCCCGTCGAAATTCAGCAACACCTACGCGCTGGCATTACCAGAGAACGTGGCCAAGGAATTCCCGCAGATCAACAGCATCAGCGACCTGACTGCGGCACTGGCCGAGAAAACCAAGGAAAACCGCCTGGTGGCCCTGGACACCGAGTTCGCCAACCGTTCCGACGGCATGGCCGGCATGGTCAAGCTGTACGAGATGAACCTGACCCGCAAAAACACCCGCCAGATGGACGCCGGCCTGGTTTACACCGCGCTGCGAAATGGCCAGGTGTTTGCCGGTTTGGTCTACACCACCGACGGTCGCCTGAACGCCTTCAAACTGAAGCTGCTGGATGACGACAAGCATTACTTCCCGGACTACACCGCAGCCCCCGTGGTGCGTCAGGTTTACCTCGACGCCCACCCGCAACTGGCCGCAGACCTTGCGCCCTTGGCCGCGCTGTTCGACGACGCAACCATGCGCCAGCTGAATGCGCGGGTCGACGTCGACCATGAAAGCCCATCCGCTGTGGCCGCAGATTTTCTGCGCCAGCATCCGATCAACTAAGAGGAGAAGACATGGAATTCCTGAACGCCTTTTCCCATCTTGATTGGGCACTCGTCCTGCAACTGACCTGGCAGCACATCACCCTGGTCGGCATTGCAGTGATCCTGGCAATCGTCGTAGGCGTGCCTCTGGGCGTGCTGATGACCCGCTTCCCGACCTTGGCCGGCCCGTTGCAAGCCAGCGCCACCGTGCTGCTGACCGTGCCGTCGATTGCGCTGTTCGGCCTGCTGCTGCCGTTCTATTCCAAGTTCGGCCAGGGCCTGGGGCCGATGCCGGCGATCACCGCCGTGTTCCTCTATTCCCTGCTGCCCATCATGCGTAACACCTACCTCGCCCTCACCGGCGTTGAGCCAGGCATCCGCGAAGCCGCCAAAGGCATCGGCATGACCTTCGGCCAGCGCCTGCGCATGGTCGAGTTGCCGATTGCCGTGCCGGTGATCCTCGCCGGTGTGCGCACCGCCGTGGTGATGAACATTGGTGTGATGACCATCGCCGCCACCATCGGCGCCGGTGGCCTGGGTGTACTAATTCTGGCTTCCATCAGCCGCAGCGACATGTCGATGCTGATCGTTGGCGCCGTACTGGTCAGTCTCCTGGCCATCTTCGCCGACCTGCTTCTGCAATGGCTGCAACGCACGCTGACTCCAAAAGGACTGCTCAAATGATCGAACTTCAAAACCTGACCAAGACCTTCCAAAGCAACGGTAAGACCATTACCGCCGTTGATTCCGTAAGCCTGACCGTCAACGAAGGCGAAATTTGCGTATTCCTCGGCCCGTCGGGCTGCGGCAAGAGCACCACGCTGAAAATGATCAACCGCCTGATCAAGCCGACCTCGGGCAAGATCCTGATCAACGGTGAAGACACCACCGACCTGGACGAAGTGACCCTGCGTCGCAACATCGGCTACGTGATCCAGCAGATCGGTTTGTTCCCGAACATGACCATCGAAGAGAACATCGTGGTGGTGCCCAAGCTGCTGGGCTGGGACAAGCAGAAATGCCATGACCGCGCCCGCGAATTGATGAGCATGATCAAGCTGGAACCCAAGCAGTACCTGCACCGCTACCCGCGTGAACTGTCCGGCGGCCAGCAACAGCGGATCGGCGTGATCCGCGCCCTGGCGGCGGATGCACCGTTGCTGCTGATGGATGAGCCGTTCGGCGCGGTCGACCCGATCAACCGCGAGATGATCCAGAACGAATTCTTCGAGATGCAGCGCGCGCTGAACAAGACCGTGATTATGGTCAGCCACGACATCGACGAAGCCATCAAGCTGGGCGACAAAATCGCGATCTTCCGTGCCGGCAAGCTGCTGCAGATCGATCACCCGGACACCCTGCTGGCCCACCCTGCCGACGAGTTCGTCAGCAATTTCGTTGGCCAGGACAGCACCCTCAAGCGTCTGTTGCTGGTGAAAGCCGAAGATGCGGCGGACAACGCGCCGTCGGTCAGCCCGGAGACGCCAGTGGCGGACGCCCTGGAGCAGATGGACGAGCTGGACCGTCGCTACGTGGTGGTTACCGATGCCGAGAACAAGGCGCTGGGCTATGTACGACGTCGCGACCTGCATCGTCAGACCGGTACCTGCGGCCAATACCTGCGCGAGTTCAACGCCACGGCGGCGTATGACGAGCATTTGCGCATCCTGTTGTCGCGCATGTACGAGTTCAACCGCTCGTGGTTGCCGGTGATGGATGCGGAGCGGGTGTTTCTGGGGGAAGTGACCCAGGAGTCGATTGCCGAGTACCTGAGTTCCGGTAAGTCCCGTGGGGGCAAGACCAGTATCGTGTCGCCTGCCGAGACTGCGCTCGCATGACCTGACACACCGCGGTCAAAATGTGGGAGCGGGCTTGCTCGCGAAGGCGGAGTGTCAGTCACCGGATGCATTGGCTGATACACCGCCTTCGCGAGCAAGCCCGCTCCCACATTGGATCTTCACTGTGCCTGAAACACCTCAAATTGCCCCTCCCGGGGAACATCAATCCGTCATACCGGTCGGTTACATAAGTAGCTGCACACGGCCTCACGACGAACGCGTGCAAAAACGCGACATTTTTAGTTGATCTATAGCCCCTCACGTCCTAAAGTTCGCGCCGAACGTCCATGCTGGAAACGATCCATCCGGCTCAAGTACTGACGACGAGACAGCAAGGCCAAGGGAAGCGGTTGATCCCATGGCCTTTTTGCTTTCGGCGACATGCCTTGGGAAGTAGGCGAACCAAAGTGGGGATACGGAGGACGTTCATTTGCACCCATTGATCAATTTAGTTTGCCCTTAGGAGTTCCCAGCATGTCGATTAACGTCGAAGACTATTTCGCACGCGCCACTTTTGACAAAATGAAGGCGTTTGCCGACAAGCAAGAAACCCCGTTCGTGGTGATCGACACCGCAATGATCAGCCAGGCCTACGATGACCTGCGCGCCGGTTTCGAATTCGCCAAGGTGTATTACGCCGTCAAGGCCAACCCGGCCGTCGAGATCATCGACCTGCTCAAAGACAAAGGTTCGAGCTTCGACATCGCGTCGATCTACGAGCTGGACAAGGTCATGGACCGCGGCGTCAGCGCCGACCGTATCAGCTACGGCAACACCATCAAGAAATCCAAGGACATCCGCTACTTCTACGAGAAAGGCGTGCGCCTGTTCTCCACCGATTCCGAAGCCGACCTGCGCAACATCGCCAAGGCCGCCCCGGGTTCGAAAGTGTATGTACGTATCCTCACTGAAGGCTCGACCACGGCCGACTGGCCGCTGTCGCGCAAATTCGGCTGCCAGACCGACATGGCCATGGACCTGCTGATCCTCGCCCGCGACCTGGGCCTGGTGCCTTACGGCATCTCCTTCCACGTCGGCTCGCAACAGCGTGACATCAGCGTGTGGGACGCGGCGATCGCCAAGGTCAAAGTGATCTTCGAGCGCCTGAAGGAAGAAGACGGCATCCACCTCAAGCTGATCAACATGGGCGGCGGCTTCCCGGCCAACTACATCACCCGCACCAACAGCCTGGAAACCTACGCAGAAGAAATCATCCGCTTCCTCAAGGAAGATTTCGGTGACGACCTGCCGGAAATCATCCTGGAGCCGGGCCGTTCGTTGATCGCCAACGCCGGCATCCTGGTCAGCGAAGTGGTACTGGTTGCGCGTAAATCCCGCACCGCCGTCGAGCGTTGGGTATACACCGACGTGGGCAAATTCTCCGGCCTGATCGAAACCATGGACGAAGCCATCAAGTTCCCGATCTGGACCGAGAAGAAAGGCGAGATGGAAGAAGTGGTCATCGCGGGCCCGACCTGCGACAGCGCCGACATCATGTACGAGAACTACAAGTACGGCCTGCCGCTGAACCTGGCGATTGGTGACCGGATGTACTGGTTGTCTACCGGTGCGTACACCACCAGCTACAGCGCTGTTGAGTTCAATGGCTTCCCGCCGTTGAAATCGTTCTACCTGTAAGCCGGCGGCAAACAAAAAACCCATGACGCGTCATGGGTTTTTTTATGGGTCTCAATTCTCAACGATCTTCGCGAACGTGCCATAAGCGCAAAATATAAATCGTCGACTGCTGAATCTCGTAGCGCATCTCATAGTGTCCGACCAACAGCCTTCTCACATCTCGCGGCTCGAACTCTTCAATGCGTTCGCCGATTCGCGGATTGCTCAGCAAACTGATGGGAGCCTGAGAAAGTGATTGCACGGTACGCGCAGCTGCCGACCGATTTACAACGGAGAGAAAATCGAAAAGTCGAGCCAGATCTGATAAGGCCTTACTCGTCCATTTCAACTCCATCAGCGCGGTACCGGAAGCGGGTTATCAGTACTCAGGCTATCAGCCCAAGCTTGAACCGCATGCTGGTCTATTACGCGACCGGTATCGACATCCGCCATAGCCTCTCGCGTAAGCCGGCTGCGCTCCTCTTCTTGATCGACCCAGTCGGCAAGGGCCTGCTTGACGATCCAACCGCGTGAGCGGTCCATTCGCGCTGCCATCTGATCAACTTTTTGAGCCAGCGCCGCTGGAACGTGAGCTGTCAGGACTTTGGTATCGGCGCCCATAAAATCTCCTTCGCTGGTGCGTAACACACAGCCGATTAAGAATGAATCAGAGCCAATCATAGTGATTTAAACTTGTGCAGCAACCTCTGTATTCTGCCGCTCATCGTTTAGTTGAATCGCACGCAGTTGATAATCCTTGGCCAAAAGCCAGATTTCAGGTTGTTCTGCCTTTACCAACGCGCTGTAAGCCACCCGCAAGAACTTCAAATTCCCGCCCGCCAGTGCCTTGCGTAACCATTCCAGCGCCGTTTCTATCTCGCCCCGGTCCGCCAACACCGCCGCATAACTGAACTGCCCGCGAAAATCCCCGCCTTCTGCTGACCGGCGATACCACGCCACCGCCGCCTCCACATCCCTCGGGCAGAACTGCCCTTCTTCCAGATAACGCCCCAGCAGGTTCATCGACTTCGCATGACCCAGTTCCGCCGCCTGTCGATAACACGCCAGCGCCTGGGTTTGGTCTTCGGCAACCCCGCGCCCGGTCGCCAGCAGGTTGGCGTAGTTGTACAACCCCCAATCCAGACCCGCCTCGGCCGCCAGACGATATTCCCGCGCTGCCGCCACGGCATCCGCCCCACATCCCCAACCATGCTCCAGGCAACGCCCGAGCATATTGCGCGCCATTAAATGCCCGCCTTGGGCGGCGATCCGGAACCAGCGCACCGCCAGTGCTTCATCGCGCTCGATGCCGCGCCCTTCCAGCAGGATTTGCCCGAGCAGCGCCTGGGCATCCACAACGCCCTCTTTCGCGGCGATCAAAATCGCCTGGGCGGCGCGCACCGGGGAATCGTCGAGCATGGACTGCAGTTGCTCAACGTTGAGGACTTCTTCACGGCGCAATAAAAAGCCCACGGTCAGACCTCAACCCAGCGGCGCAGCAGGTTGTGATAGGTCCCGGTGAGCTGGATCAGCGCCGGGTGGTCGGGCACGTCCCGACTCAGTTGCTGGATCGCACCGTCCATCTCGAACAGCAGCGTCCGCTGGCTGTCTTCGCGCACCAGGCTTTGGGTCCAGAAAAACGAGGCGTAGCGCGCGCCACGGGTCACGGCGTTGACTTTGTGCAGGCTGGAGCCGGGGTACAGCACCATGTCGCCCGCCGGCAGCTTGACCCGCTGCAGGCCGAAGGTGTCTTGGATTTCCAGCTCGCCGCCGTCGTAGTCGTCGGGGTCGCTGAAAAATACCGTGGAGGACAGGTCGGTGCGCACGCGCTCGTGGCTGCCCTTGGACTGGCGCACGGCATTGTCGATATGAAAGTCGAAACTGCCACCGGCGGTGTAACAGTTGAGCAACGGAGGGAAGACCTTGTGCGGTAACGCCGCTGACATGAACAGCGGATTTTTCCACAGGCGATCAAGAATCGCCGCGCCGATTTCCTGCGCCAGTGGGTGGCCTTCCGGCAGTTGCAGGTTGTGTTTGGCCTTGGCCGATTGATGCCCGGCAGTGATTTTGCCGTCGGCCCACTCGGTGTGCGTCAGGGCTTCGCGGATGCGCAGCACTTCCTCGCGAGAGAACAGGCCGGGAACGTGCAGCAACATGGGGGCGTTACCTGAAAACAGTGAGGCGCCAATGGTAGTGATTCTTATTGACTGTGTACAACCCTACTGCCGCGCAATAGACGAACGAGAATGTAAAAACCGTAAGCAAAAAGTGTAAAGAACGTAAATTCAGTGCGAATAGTAATGTATCGCAATTGATATAAAGTCTTGTTCTCCCTATATTCCGCGGCCTCACCTCCTTGGGGAAAGGACACTTTCATGCCGCGCACTTCGATAAAAACACCTGCCAGTTCACCGCGTTTGCTGGCCTCGGCCATCGGCGTTGCCATCAGCGCAAGCTCTGCCGCCCAACTGGCGCAAGCGGCTGAAAACACCGAGCAGAAAGGCGAGCGCAACAGCATTTCCCTGGGAGCCACCAGCATCACCGGCCAGGAACAGGACAGCACGTCCTACCAGGTCGAGAAAGCCTCTTCGCAAAAGTACACCGCACCGCTGGTAGACACCCCGCGCTCGGTCACCGTTGTGCCGCAGCAAGTCCTCAAGGACACGGCCGCCACCTCATTGCAGGACGCGTTGCGCACCGTGCCGGGGATTACCTTCGGCGCCGGTGAAGGCGGCAACCCACAGGGCGACCGTCCGTTCATTCGCGGCTTTGACGCCCAGGGCGACACTTACCTCGACGGCGTGCGCGACACCGGCGGCCAGAGCCGCGAGATCTTCGACATCGAGTCCATCGAAGTCAGCAAAGGTCCCAATTCGTCCTTCGGCGGCCGCGGCTCGGCGGGCGGCAGCCTCAACCTGGTGAGCAAGACGCCACAGGCGCGGGACTTCACCAATGGCGGTTTCACCTATGGCTCCGACCAGACCCGCCGCTACGTGCTCGACGTCAACCGTCAGTTCCTCGACAGCGCGGCGTTCCGCCTGAACCTGATGAGCCACGAACAGAACGTCGCCGGGCGTGACGCCGTCAACTACGACCGTTGGGGCGTGGCCCCATCGCTGACCTTTGGCCTGGGCACCCCGACCCGCGTCAACCTCAGCTACTACCACATGGAAAGCAACGACCTGCCGGATTCGGGGATTCCGTATGGCTACAGCTCGCCGACCGCCACCGCCCACGTGCATGACAAACCCACCGATGGCGGTGACAGCAATAACTTCTACGGCCTGAAGAGCCGCGACTTCCGCAAGACCCGCGCCGACATAAGCACGGTCTCCATCGAGCACGACCTGAACGACAACATGACGCTGAAAAACACCCTGCGCCATGGCAACACCGGGCAGGACTACATCCTCACGCAACCGGACGACAGCAAGCGTAATGTCAGCCAGTTCGGCACCGTATGGCGCCGCGCCAACGCACGCGTGTCCACCACCGAAACCACCACCAACCAGACGGACCTGTTTGGCAGCTTCCAAGCCATGGGCTTCAAGCACTCTTACTCCACTGGCCTGGAATTTACCGGTGAAGAAACCCGCGTCAGCGGCTACAACTTCGGCAGCTCCAACAACGCGCAAGTGTGCAACCCCGGCACCGCGCCCAGCTGTACGTCGTTGAGCAACCCGAACCCGGGCGATCCGTGGACCAGCAGCATCGCGCGCAACTACAACGGCACCAACACCAAAGCCACCAGCCGTGCGGCGTATGTGTTCGACACCATTGAGCTGGACCCGCAATGGCTGCTGAACGTCGGCCTGCGCTACGACACCTTCGACACCGTGGCCAACACCAACGCGGTGCCAAGCGCTACCGTCAAGGCACGCAGCAAGATCAAGGACGACAGCCAGTTCTTCAACTGGCAGGCCGGCCTGGTCTGGAAGCCGGTGGAGAACGGCAGCATCTACGCGTCCTACGCCACTTCGGCATCGCCAGCCGGCGGCCTGGTGGGCGAAGGTGCCGATGGCAACCCGATGTCTGCCAGCGACCTGAAACCCGAAGAAACCGTCAACTACGAGCTGGGCACCAAGTGGGACATGTTCCACGACCGCCTGTCCCTGACCGCCGCGGTGTTCCGCACCGAGAAGAAAAACACACGCATCCTGGTGGACGCGCTGACCTATGAAAACGGCGGCGAGTCCCGCGTTGATGGTCTGGAGTTGTCCGCCAGCGGCAAGCTCACCGATCAATGGCAAGTGTTCGCTGGCTACAGCTACCTGAAAAGCGAACTGGTGGACCCAGGCTTGAACGGCCGTAACGGCGTCGTCAGTGCCGGCTCCAACAAAGGCAACCAGATGCCCAACACGCCGAAGAACACCTTCAGCCTGTGGACCACCTATGACGTGACACCAAAGCTGACCATCGGTGGCGGCGCGTTCTATGTCGACGAAGTCTATGGCGACGCGGGCAACACCGTTTACGTGCCGTCCTATACCCGCTACGACGCCATGGCCAGCTACAAGCTGACCAAGAACGTCGACCTGCAGTTGAACGTGCAAAACCTCACCGACAAGACGTATTACGACAAGGCGTTCGCGGCACACTTCGCCAACCAGGCAGCGGGCCGCACGGCGATGCTGACCACCAGTTTCCATTTCTAAACCGATACAAATCACCGCAAAAACCCCACGCATCGGATGCGTGGGGTTTTTGCGTGTAAAAAAGAATGTTTCTCGACAACTCGCGGCATAATGCGCGCCGTGAAACACCTAACCGATGACGAGGCCGTACGACGTGTTGAAGAAAACCCTGTTCCAGTTGCATTGGTTCTTCGGCATTACCGCCGGGCTGGTGTTGGCCTTGATGGGGATCACCGGCGCGACAGTGTCGTTCCAGGATGAAATCATCGAGTTGCTGAACCCGACGGTGCTGACGGTGGAAAAACGTCCGGCCGGCGTGCTGCCGCCCGCTGAGCTGGTGCGACTGCTGGAGGCCCGTGAAGGCAAAGTGGTGTCGATGCTCACGGTGCAACCCGACAGCACCGACGCCGCCAAGGTCTGGTTCACCCCGCCGCCCGGTGAACGTCGTGGCCAGATGCGCTACTTCGACCCGTACACCGGCGACTACTTGGGCGACGCCGTCGGCCAGGAGTTCTTCGGCTTCGTGCTGCAACTGCACCGTTTCCTCGCCATCGGCGACACCGGCCGGCAAATCACCGGCGCCTGTACGCTGATCCTGGTTTTCTTCTGCCTCTCGGGCCTGTACCTGCGCTGGCCGCGCCAAGTGGCCAGTTGGCGCGCATGGCTGACCCTCGACTGGCGCAAAAAGGGCCGCAGTTTCAACTGGGACCTGCACTCGGTGTTCGGCACCTGGTGCCTGCTGTTCTATCTATTGGCGGCGCTGACCGGGCTGTTCTGGTCCTACGAGTGGTACAGCAATGGCCTGACCAAAATGCTGTCCGACGCCCCGCAAAACGAACGCGTACGCAAACGCGGCCCGGCGCCGGAAGGCCCAGCGCCCGTGGCCAATTACGACGCCATCTGGAGCAGCATCTACAGCAACGCCGGCCCCGGTTTGAGCGGCTATAACATCCGGATGCCAGCGGTCGCCGGGCAACCCGCCACTGTCTACTACTTGCTGAAAACCTCGCCTCACGACCGCGCACTGAACCAGATCAACCTCGACCCGGCCACCGGCGAGGTCAAATCCCACGACACCTACGCCGGCAAAAGCTTCAAGGCTCAGATCCTGACCAGCATTTATGCACTGCACACCGGCAGTTATTTCGGCCTGCCCGGCCGCATCATCCTGACCCTCACCGCGCTGCTCATGCCGCTGTTCTTTATCACGGGCTGGCTGCTGTACCTGGACCGCCGCCGCAAAAAGCGCCAGGTGCGCGATGCGCGTAAAGGCCTGACCGATAACCACAGCGATGCCCCTGCCTGGCTGATCGGCTTTGCCAGCCAGAGCGGTTTTGCCGAGCAACTGGCCTGGCAGACCGCCGGCCAATTGCAGGCCGCCGGTTTGCCGGTGAAGGTGCAATCGTTGGGCAGCGTCAGCGAAGAAGATTTGCGCCAGTCGAGCAATGCATTGTTTGTGGTCAGCACCTTCGGCGACGGCGAAGCGCCGGACAGCGCCCGGGGGTTCGAACGCAGCGTGCTCGGCCAGGACCTCTCTCTCAAGGGCTTGAACTACTCCGTGCTGGCCTTGGGTGATCGCCAGTACCAACACTTCTGTGGCTTCGCCCGGCGCCTGCATTTCTGGCTGACCAACCAGGGCGGCAACCCGCTGTTCGCCCCGGTGGAAGTCGACAGCGGCGACACCGATGCGTTGCTGCACTGGCAACAACAACTCGGCCAACTGACCGGCCATGCACCCGCGGCGGCATGGGCCACCGCGACCTATGAAAACTGGACCGTGAAGCACCGTACCTTGCTCAATCCGGACAGCAGCGGCTCCGGCGTCTATCTGCTCGGGCTCACCCCGCCAGCCCCACGGGATTGGCTGGCCGGTGACCTGGTAGAAGTGCTGCCGCGTAATTGCCCATGGGCCATCGAACACTTCCTCGACGGCCTGGGACTGGCGGGCAGCGAAGGTGTGGTGATCGACGGCCTGGCATTCACCCTCGACCGCGCGTTGACCAGCCGCCAGCTACCGGACAATCGCGGGCATCTGGTCGGCCTGCATGCCCAGGCGCTGGTCAATGCACTGGTGCCGTTGAGCATGCGCGAATACTCCATCGCGTCGATCGCCGGCGACGGCGTGCTGGAACTGATCGTGCGCCAGGAACGTCACCCCGATGGCAGCGTGGGCGTGGGTTCCGGCTGGTTGACCGAACATGCACCACTGGGCTCGACCATCAGCCTGCGACTGCGGCGTAACAGTGGTTTCCATCTGCCGAGCGAGCCGGTGCCGATGATTCTGCTGGGTAATGGCACCGGCCTTGCCGGGTTGCGCAGTTTGCTCAAGGCGCGGATTGCCGACGGTCAGCAGCGCAACTGGCTGCTGTTTGGCGAACGCAATATCGCCCACGACTACCACTGCCAGGACGAGCTGCAAGGCTGGCTGGCCAGCGGTGACCTGGCGTTGCTGGACCTGGCGTTTTCCCGCGACCAGGCGGAAAAAATCTACGTTCAGGATCGCCTGCGTGAGTCGGCGGATGTGCTGCGTAAATGGATCGCGGATGGCGCGGCGATTTACGTCTGCGGCAGTTTGCAGGGGATGGCGGCGGGTGTGGATCAGGTGCTGCACGAGGTGCTGGGCAGTGAGGCGGTTGAGCGGTTGATCGAGCAGGGCCGTTATCGCCGGGATGTTTACTGACCCCCTGAAAATACACCGATCAAAATGTGGGAGCGGGCTTGCTCGCGAAGGCAGTGGATCAGTCGATACATCTGTTGACTGACACACCGCCTTCGCGAGCAAGCCCGCTCCCACATTGGCTCTTGTTCAGTAGGTAGATTGCATTGCAATCACACTGGCGCCAGCTTCTGCTCAAACACCGAGACGCCATCCAGGTCCCGCAAAATCACCGTCAGCTCCGCCGTCTGCCCGTCAATCTGCACCTCGCCAAAAAACTGGAACCCGGCAAACGGCGAACTGTTCTGCACCGTCGGTGCCTTCTCGAACACCACTTCCGGGCCAAAGGTTTTATCCAGCGGATTAGGCCCGAAACTCCCGGCGTTCAGCGGCCCGGCGACAAACTCCCAAAACGGCTCGAAGTTCTGAAACGCCGCTCGATCCGGATGGTAGTGATGGGCCGCGCAGTAATGCACATCCGCCGTGAGCCACACATGATTACGCACCTGTTGCGCTCGCAAAAACCCGAGCAATTCGGCGATCTCCAATTCGCGTCCCTGGGCCGGGCCCGGGTCGCCGTTGGCGATCGCTTCCCAACGTGGCACGCCGGGGCTGACTTCGCCATCGGGCACGCCAAGGCCAATGGGCATGTCCGCAGCGATGACTTTCCATTGCGCCTGGGAGGCTTTCAATTCGCGCTTGAGCCAGTCCAGTTGCTCACGCCCCAGGAACGGTTTTTCGCCGCCCAGGTTGTCGTCGTTCGGCCCGCGATAGCTGCGCATGTCCAACACAAAGACATCCAGCAACGGGCCGTAGCTGAGCTTGCGATAAATCCGCCCGCCCTGGTCGGCGCTTTGCCGGCGCATGGGTGAATATTCCAGCCAGGCCTGGCGCGCACGGCCTACCAACGTGTTGATGTCGCGGGTTTTGTAGCGCTCATCCAGCTGCTTGCTCGGCGACCAGTTGTTGATCACTTCGTGGTCGTCCCACTGCCAGATCTGCGGCACTTCCGCATTGAAGCGACGCACGTTTTCGTCCATCAGGTTGTAGCGATAGTTGCCACGGTATTCATTCAGGGTTTCGGCGACTTTGCTTTTGGCTTCGGTGGTGATGTTGCGCCAGATGCGTCCGTCTTCGGTGGTCAGTTGCGCGGGCACCGGGCCGTCGGCGTAGATGGTGTCGCCGCTGTGGATAAAGAAGTCCGGCAGGCGCAGGCGCATGGCTTCGTAGATGCGCATGCCGCCGATGTCCGGGTTGATGCCGAAGCCCTGGCCGACGGTGTCGCCGCTCCATACAAAACGGATATCCCGGCGTTGCTGCGGCACGCTGCGCAGGTGGCCAAACCAGGGCTCGCTGGCCACGCCGGTCTGGGCATCTTCGAAGTGCACACGGTAGAAAATCGCCTGGTCGACAGGCAGGCCGGTGAGTTCGACACGGGCGGTGAAGTCGGTGTGGCTGTCGGCCAGGGGCGAGACGAATTTGCGCGGGTTGCTGAACACACTGCGGGTGTCCCACTCCACCACCATCCGCGCCGGGCGGTCGCTGCGGCTCCAGATCATCGCGCGGTCGCCCAGCAGGTCGCCGGACTGCACACCGTCGGTGAGTTGCGGGCGATCCTTGACCGAGGCGATCACCGCAGGCGCGAGGCCCGGCAGCAACAGGCCGGCGCCGACGGCTTGCATCACACGGCGGCGACCGAGGTTGAAGTGGGTCATGCAGGTTCCCTCTCGAGCAGCAAAAGGGAAACTTAAGCATGAAGGGATGAACGAGTTATGACACCGGCTTGACCGTCAGCTCGACCACTTCGGGACGCTTGATCAACGCATACACCACAGCGGTCAACAAACTCCCCGCCACAATCGCCAGCAAATACAGCAGCGCATGGTTGATCGCATTCGGGATCAGCATCACAAACAACCCGCCATGGGGCGCCATCAGTTTGCAGCCGAAGTACATCGACAGCGCACCGGTCAGCGCGCCGCCGGCGATGCTTGCAGGGATCACCCGCAGCGGGTCCTTGGCGGCAAACGGAATCGCGCCTTCAGAGATAAAGCACATGCCGAGGATCAGCGCGGCCTTGCCGGCTTCGCGCTCGGTCTGGGCGAACTTGCGCCGCGCCAGCAAGGTGGCGATGCCCATGCCAATCGGCGGCACCATGCCGGCGGCCATGGTCGCGGCCATGGGGGCACCGCTTTGCGCCGCCAGCAGGCCGACGGAAAACGCGTAGGCCGCCTTGTTGATCGGGCCACCGAGGTCGACGCACATCATGCCGCCCAGCAAGATGCCCAGCAGCACGGCGTTGGTGGTGCCCATGGTGCTGAGGAAATCCGTGAGCCCGGTGAGCATCTTCGCCACCGGCGGCCCTACCAGGTAAATCATCGCAAGACCCGTGAACAAGCTCGCCAGCAACGGGATGATCAGGATCGGCTTGAGGGCTTCCAGGCTCTGGGGCAAACGGATCGCACGGCTGATGAATTTGACGCAGTAGCCGGCGAGGAAACCGGCAAAAATCCCGCCAATAAAACCCGCACCCAAGGTGCTGGCCAGCAGGCCGCCGATCATGCCGGGAGCCAAGCCCGGACGGTCGGCAATCGAGTAGGCGATATAACCCGCCAACAGCGGCACCATCAACATGAATGCTTGGTCGCCGACGGTTTTCAGCGCGGCGGCCAGGGTGCCTTTTTCTTCAAAGGCATGAATGCCGAACACAAACGACAGGGCGATCAGCAGACCACCCGCCACCACCATCGGCAGCATGAACGACACGCCGGTGAGCAGGTGTTTGTAGACGCCGGTCTTCTCCGGTTTGGCGGCAGCACCGCTGGCGGCGGATTCCTGCTTGCCTTCGGCCAGCGCCTTGTTGAGGGTCGCCTCGGATTGCTTGAGCGCAATCCCGGTGCCACAGCGGTAGATTTTCTTGCCGGCAAAGCGCTCGGTGGCGACTTCGATGTCGGCGGCCAACAGCACCACGTCGGCGTCACGAATCGCCTCGGCGCTCAGCGGCGTGCGGGCGCCCACCGAACCCTGGGTTTCCACCTGCAGGTCATACCCGAGGCGCTTGGCGGTTTGCTGCAACGCTTCGGCAGCCATGAAGGTGTGGGCGACGCCGGTCGGGCAAGCGGTGATCGCGACGATACGCGGCGTAGTTTTCGGCGGCGCCGCATCAGCTACCTGCACCTGGGCCTCTTCGACCCCGCGACGCAATACCGCGTCCACATCCTGCAGCGCCTGGGCCGGCGTGCTGCGGAATACGCGCTTGCCAACAAAACGCTGCATGTCCACCGGCGTGCTGCTGACTAGCAACACCCACTCGGCGGCTTCAATAGTGGCCGCCGACAATTGGCGTTCCGGGTGTTGCACGTCCACCACTTCGACGCTGGTGCTCCAGCCCTGGCGCTGCGCGGCAGCGTCGAGCAAGCGGGCGCACAGCACACTGGTGACCATGCCATTCGGGCAGGCAGTAACAATGGCTAACTTCATGACCAACCCTCTTATTGTTCTGTCAGCGGGCGCACGTGGACGCCGCTCTGCAATGACTCAAGCTGTGCCTCATCGGTGATGCCAAAACCGATTTGCGTAACCGCCATCGCGGCAATGGCGGTGGCGCGGCGCAGGGTTTGCTCCGGCGTATCGCCACTGAGCAAACCGTGAAGCATCCCGGCCAACAGCGAGTCGCCGGCGCCTACGGTACTGGCCACCGTTACCTTGGGTGGCGTGGCGTGCAGCGCCGTTTCCGGGCTGTACCAGCTCACGCCTGCGGCACCGTCGGAGACCACCACATGCTCAACACCTTGCCGATGCAGTTGGCTGACAGCATCCGTGGCATGACC
Organism: Pseudomonas sp. AN3A02; assembly: GCF_011765255.1. Lineage (NCBI taxonomy): Bacteria > Pseudomonadati > Pseudomonadota > Gammaproteobacteria > Pseudomonadales > Pseudomonadaceae > Pseudomonas > Pseudomonas sp. AN3A02. Next base: position 170,707 of record NZ_JAARNI010000010.1, on the reverse strand, counting down.
GAGGGCATCGGCCAGTTCTTCGGTATTGGGTTTGACCAACCATGGGCCAGCCTTCAACCCGACGCGCAGCGCTTCGCCGCTGGTGTCCAGGGCGACTTTCAAACCGAGGTTTTTCAGTTGCTGCAGCAAGCCGTGGAACCACTGTGGGGTGATGCCGCGTGGCAGGCTGCCGGCGACCACTACCGCATCGAATTCAGGGCCGATCACCGCCAGTAGTTTCAGCAGTTGAGCTTGCGCCTGCTCACTCACCCACGGCCCCGGTGCATTGATGTCGGTGACCCGGCCATCCTGTTCGGCAATCTTGATATTGCTACGAGTTTCTCCTGGCACGCGAATGAACGCATCGCCAAACCCACGACTAGCGATCAGTGCATCGAACGCCTGCGGGTTTGCTGCACCGAGAAAACCGCCCACGCTCACCTGATGACCAAGGTCCGCCAGCACCTGCGCGACATTCACGCCCTTGCCGGCAGCATGGGTGATCATCGCTTCACTGCGGTTGACCTCACCCGGTTCCAGGCGCGCCAGGCGCACCGTCAGGTCCAACGCCGGGTTCAGCGTCAGGCTTAAAATCCTTGCCATTTACACGGCCTCCACAAGCGCACGCACTTCGGCGGGAGAACCCACCGCCAGGGCTTTTTGTGCCAGGCCTTGGGCCTCGCTCAGACTGAATTCACGTACCCGTGCCTTGACCTCGGGGATGCTGCGCGCAGACACGCTCAGCTCATCCACTCCCAGGCCGATCAGCACCGGAACTGCCAACGGGTCGGCTGCCAGCTCGCCGCACACGCCGACCCATTTGCCATGGGCATGGGCGGCGCGCACGGTGATGTCGATCAGTTGCAACACCGCCGGATGCAGGCCGTCAGCCTGGGCCGACAGCGTCGGGTGGCCACGGTCGATGGCCAGGGTGTATTGGGTCAGGTCGTTGGTGCCGACGCTGAAGAAGTCCACTTCCTTGGCCAGTACCGGCGCCAGCAACGCGGCCGACGGCACTTCGATCATGATCCCCAGTTGCAGGTCGGCCACCGGAATTTCCAGGCGCAGGCGCTCGGTCATGTCCCGGGCCTGGCGCCACTCGTCCACGCTGCCGACCATGGGGAACATGATGCGCAGTGGACGGTTGTCCGCCGAGCGCAACAGCGCGCGCAATTGCGCTTCCATAATCTGCGGACGTTGCAGGGTCAGGCGGATGCCACGCACGCCGAGGAAGGGGTTTTCTTCCTTGGCGATCGGCCAGTAAGGCAGCGGTTTGTCACCGCCCACATCGAGGGTGCGCACCACCAGTGGCCGACCGCCGAGGCCGTCGAGCACGCGGCGGTATTCGGCTTCCTGGGTGGCTTCATCCGGCGCCTGTTTGTGGGCCATGAAAATCAGTTCGGTGCGCAGCAGGCCGATACCTTCGGCGCCCTGCTCCACTGCGCTGGCAACCCCGGCGCTTTCGCCGATATTGGCGAACACTTCGACGGCATGGCCGTCGCGGGTCAGCGCCGGTTGATGGCGTTGCTCGGCAGCGGCTTGCAGGCGTTGTTCGCGGGTGTCGCGTTCTACGGTAGCGCGCTGCAAGGTGGCGGCGTCGGCATCGACATGCAGGCGACCGCGCTGGCCATCCAGCAGCAACGGCGTGCCCGAGGCCAGCAGCAACACCGCCGGGCCTGCGCCCACCAGCGCGGGAATGCCCAGGGCACGGGCGACGATGGCGCTGTGGGCAGTGGCGCCGCCACGTGCGGTGAGGATGCCGGCGACACGCACCGGGTCCAGGCGCGCGACGTCAGACGGGCCGACTTCGTCCATCACCAGAATGTAGGGTTCGTCGGGCTCCTGGGCGGTTTCGACGCCGCACAGTTGCGCCAGCACGCGGCGGCCAATGTCACGCAAATCGGCGGCGCGCTCGGCGAGCAAGGCGTCCTGCAACGACTCCTGCTGTTTGGCGGCCGCTTCGATCACGCTCATCCAGGCGGCTTCGGCGCTTTCGCCTTGCTTGAGGCGCGTCTCGACTTCGTCGGTCAGTTCCGGGTCGTCGAGCATCTCCTGGTGGGTGATGAAAATCTCGCGGATCGCCTTGGATTTACTGCGTTCGATCAGGCCCTGGATGTCCCGGCGCACGTCGGTCAATGCCGCATGCAGGCGTTGGCGCTCGATCGCCGGCGTCTCGCCGCGCAGTGGGTATTCGAAAGGTTGCAACACCTGGATATGCGCGGGGCCAATCGCGATGCCGGGGGCGGCGGCGATGGCCTGGATCAGGCTGCCGGACGCCGGCGCACTGAGCACCGGTTCGATGTCGACGACGACCTGCTGGGCGCTTACCGCTGGCAGCGGCTCGACTTCTTCGCCGAGGCCTTCTTCTACCGCCGCCAACAAGGCAGGCAAGGCGTCACCGGCAATGCCCGGTTCAGCGACAAATTCCAGCACCTGGCCACGGCGTGCACCAAGGCTCAGCAACTTGCTCAGGCTTTTTACCGACACCGCGCTGACATCGCCATCGACGATGCGCACACGGATTTCGCCGTCAAAACTTTTTGCCAATTGCGCGAGGATCTTCGCGGGCCGCGCATGCAGGCCGTGGGCGTTGGCCAGGGCGATGCGCACGCTTGGCCAGTCGGCCGGCAGTTCACCGCCGAGTACTTCCAGTACGGCGCGGCTGCTGGTGGCGCGACCGAGCTCCTGGCCGCGGCCTTCGATGAGCAAGGCGCACAAGCGTTCGAGCAAGGTTTGGTGGGCCTCGCCGAGGCTGGCCAGGCAGAACAGGCCGCTCAATGGCTGGCCCAAGTAACGCATCGGTTTGTCCGGGGTGACAAAAGCCAGGCCCGGGCGCTTCACCGTCTGCTCGCTGTGCAACCACCACAGGCCATCGCCCAGGGGCAACGCGTCGACTTGTTGCAGCACGGCGGCAAAGCCGTTGCTCACGCAATCGGCCTGGCGCAGCAGGCGTGCGCCACGCCACACCAGCTCTTCGAAATCGTCCGCCGACACGCCCAGACCAATCATCTGTGCGTCCAGCGCCAGCTCCTGCGGTGCGCCTTGCAGCAGTTTCAGCAAAGCTTCGGCGGAGCTGGCGCGGCGCAGGGCCTGGCCCAGGTCGGTCTCGCCAAGGGCGCGGGTCAACAGTTGCAGCAGGCGCAGGTGTTCGTCGGATTTGGCGGCAATGCCGATCGCCAGGTAAACGATCTGGCCATCGCCCCAATCCACACCTTCGGGAAATTGCAGCAGGCGCACCCCGGTGGCGAACACCTGGTCGCGGGTTTCGGGGGTGCCGTGGGGAATGGCGATGCCTTGGCCGAGAAAGGTCGAGCCTTGGGCTTCACGCGCTTGCAAGCCACTGAGGTAACCCTCGGCGACCAGGCCATCGGCCACCAGTTTTTCAGCGAGCAGTTGCAAGGCAGCAGACTTATCCACAGCCGTCTGGCCCATGGATATCTGCTCGTGGGTGAGCTCAAGCATGCCGTTCTCCTAGTTAGTGCGGCGTGCGCACTAGGTATTATTTTGAATAAATCAGTGCAAAGGCGTTCGAAAAAATTGACTGAGTGGTCAGTTGGCAGGACCACGATCGTCGCGATAATCGTAAAAATACGCTTGCTGAAACGTTTAATCTAGAATTTATGGCAGATTACGCGTTAATTTCCCATGATTGAAGAGCCACTCGGCTGTTGAGTTACGACAATGGTCGCCTGCAGTAATCGGTTACGATTGGACAAAGTGTCGGGGCAAGCTCTAAAAAACAAGGAAATCCCGGTTTGAAACTCAGTGATATCGCGCGCATTGCCGGTGTGTCTGTGACCACCGCCAGCTACGTCATCAATGGCAAGGCCGAACAGCAACGGATCAGCAGCGCAACCGTCGAACGGGTGCGCGCCGTGGTTGAACAACATGGCTTTACGCCCAACCCCCAGGCCGCCGGGCTGCGCAGCCGGCATACCCGTACCCTGGGGTTTATCCTGCCGGATCTGGAAAACCCGAGTTACGCACGCATCGCCAAGCTGCTGGAGCAAGGTGCCCGGGCGCGAGGCTATCAACTACTGATCGCCAGTTCCGATGACGACGCCAACAGTGAACGGCAATTGCTGCAATTGTTCCGCGCCCGCCGCTGTGATGCGTTGTTTGTCGCCAGCTGTCTGCCGGCCAATGACGACAGCTACCGCGAGCTGCAAGCCAAGGGTTTGCCGGTGATCGCCATTGACCGGGTGATGGAGTCTACGCAGTTCTGCTCGGTGGTCAGTGATGATCGCCAGGCCTGCCAGCAATTGACCAGCAGCCTGCTGCAACCGCTGCCCAAGCAGATCGTGTTGATCGGCGCGCGGCCAGAGCTGAGCATCAGCCAGGAGCGTGCCGCTGGCTTCAAGGAAGCGCTGAAAGACTTCAATGGTGAAGTGCTGATCGAACAGGGTGAGTCGTTCAGCCGCGATTGTGGCCGACAGCTGATGGAGCAATTGCTGCAAAGCCTGGGGCATTTGCCTGACGCGCTGGTGACGACGTCCTACGTCCTGCTGCAAGGGGTGTTTGATGCGCTGCATGACTTCCCGCTCAAATCCCGCCCGCTGCGTCTGGGGACATTTGGCGACACGCAATTGCTGGATTTCCTGCCGTTGCCGGTGAATGCCATGGCCCAGCAGCATCAATTGATCGCCGACACCGCGCTGCGCCTGGCGCTGGCGGCCATTGAAGAGCAGCACTACGCGCCGGGCGTGCACGCCATCGGCCGCACGTTCAAACAACGGATTCATTCGGAGTAAGCGGTGTGGAGCTGATCGACAGCCACACCCACCTGGACTTCCCGGACTTCGACGCTGATCGCGCTGAAGTCCTGAGCCGCAGTCGCCAGTTGGGCGTGCGCAGGATGGTGGTGCTGGGGGTCTATCAGCAGAATTGGCAACGGCTGTGGGACCTGGTGCAAACCGACGCGGATTTATTCGCCGCCTTCGGCCTGCACCCGGTGTATCTCGACGACCATCGCCCCGCCGACCTGACCGAACTGGGCGACTGGCTGACCCGCCTGAATGGCCACCGGCAACTGTGCGCGGTGGGCGAAATCGGCCTGGATTACTTCCTCGAACAGCTGAACCGCGAACGCCAGCAAAGCCTGTTTGAAGCCCAACTGAAACTAGCGGTGGATTTCCAGCTACCGGCGCTGCTGCATGTGCGCCGCAGCCACGCCGCCGTGATCGCCACCCTCAAGCGCATTCGCCTGCCACGGGGCGGCATCATTCACGCGTTTGCCGGCAGCCAGGAAGAGGCCCGTGAATACATCAAGCTCGGTTTCAAACTCGGCCTGGGCGGCGCGGCGACGTGGCCGCAAGCCCTGCGCATGCACAAAGCGATCGCCCGGCTGCCGCTGGAAGCGGTGGTGCTGGAGACCGATTCGCCGGACATGGCGCCCGTCATGTACGCGGGCCAGCGCAACAGCCCCGAACATCTGCCGGACATCTGTGGCGCCCTGGCGGAGCGCATGGGCATCAGCCCTTCAGCGTTGGCTGAGGCGAGCAGCCGCAATGCCTGCGAGCTGTTCAACTGGTAGGGGTTTTACCTCACGCAATGTCAGCGTCATCCGCTGCCGGTGACGGGCATAACGCAACGTCATGAAGTAGATCAGCACGGCCATCAGCGAGACATTGAGCTGCCCGATCACACTGATCAGCCCTATCCACTCCGCCACCAGCGCCACCAGCAATGCCGCGCTGGTGAGTACGATCATGCTCGGACGCAACAGCCCAAGGTTGTCCAGGGACTTGAACTGCTTCAGCTGCTTGGGGCAACTCGGCTGCACGCCTTTATGGCAATACGAGCAATCAAAAGGCACGTCCATGGCAATGGCATTGAGTTGCCAAGGCTTGAGTTCAAAGGACATATCGCAATGGGTGCAATGCCCTCTAACGCCGACGACTGCGTTGGTCATGACCGAACCTCCGCGAAAATAGGTGAAACAATTCTCACCCATTTTGGCAGTGGAAAAAGATCAACGTCAAAAATGAGACAGGCGCCACGCGCCTCGCGGATTATTCCTACAGCGACGCCTCACACCCGAAAGGCGCCGATCAACTGCTTCAGCTCGATCACTTGCAAGGACAACTGCCGGCTGGCTGCTTCGGTCTGGTGCGCGCCCTGCGCCGCATGCTCACCCGCACGGTTGATCTCGACGATGTTCTGATCGATGTCGTGTGCCACGGCAGTCTGTTGCTCGACGGCAGCGGCAATCTGCTGGTTCTGGTCGACGATCATTCCCACGGCGCCGAGGATATTTTCCAGAGCCTGCTGGACCTTTTCCGACTGCCCTACCGTGCCATTGGCCATCTCGTGGCTGGTACCCATGGCCTTCACTGCTGCGCCGACGCCGCTGTGGAGCTTGGCAATCATCTGCTCGATTTCCTCGGTGGACTGCTGGGTCCGCCGGGCCAGGGTGCGCACCTCATCGGCCACCACGGCGAAACCGCGCCCTTGTTCACCGGCACGCGCGGCCTCGATGGCGGCGTTCAGCGCCAGTAGGTTGGTCTGTTCGGCGATGCTCTTGATCACATCCAGCACGCGGCTGATGGATTGGCTGTCGATGGCCAACTGGTTGATCACACGCACCGATTGATCGATCTCCGAGGCCAACGCCGCGATGCTGCCTTGCTGTGACTGCACCAGGCCGCGACCACTGACGGTTTCCTCGTTGACGCTGTGGGCGCTGCTGACCGCCGCCGCTGCACTGCGGGCGACTTCCTGGGCAGTGGATGACATCTGGTTCATGGCGGTCGCCACTTGCTCGATCTGGCTGCGCTGGCCGGAGACGGCCTGGTTGCTGCTGGCCGAGACCGACTCCACTTGGCCGGCCTGGTGCTCGACCTGGTTGACGGTGTGCCCTACCCGCTCGATCAGGTCATGGATTTTTGCCACGGTGGCGTTGAACACCTGGCCCAAATCCCCCAGTTCGTCGCGGCTTTGGGCGATGAAGGTGACAGTCATGTCACCCGCCGCCACCTTGTCCATCATCGCCCCGAGGTGGCGCAGGGTGGTGCGGGTCGAGGCATAGAACCCGGCGTACAGATAGAAGATCAGCAAAAACACCGAGGCCAGGGCCGCTACCAATCCGATCATGTGCGTGCGGTTTTCTGACAGGCGTTGCTCCAGTTGCTGCTCGAGAAAGGTCAGGGTGGCTTCGTCGAGTTGATAGGTCTTGGCCATCAACGTGCTGACTTCGTCGTAGAAGCCTTGCCATGGGGCGTCGAGGGTTTCGGCCATGACAACCTGCTCTTCGAACAACTCGCTGCCTTGCTTGAGGCTGGCCTTGCTCGCGTCGGCCAGGCTCGCCAACGCGGCGTGGGCAGGTTTGCTGGAGCCGAGGGCGTCCTGCAGTTTCAGGCCGTATTCGGCCTGGAGTTTTTCCAGTTGCTGCAACAATTCATCAAAACGGGTGCTGGAGGACGAGTTGAGAAAGCCCTGGCCCAACGAATAAGCGCCCATTGCCCGGCCTTCGCCCAGGGTTTGGGTGACTTGCGGGGTGACGCTGGTGATCAGTTCGCTGAGTTGGCGCAGGTCGCCTTGTGGATCGCGGCTCAAGCCCGACTGGCTGGCGATGATCTGGCTGAGCATCTGCGCCTTGTTGAGGAGTTTGCCGATCAGCGCGCTTTTGCTCAGCAGCGAGGTTTCCTGTTGCTGGGCCTTGAAGGCGGCGATCATTTCATCGCGCTTGGCTTCGAAGGCGGCGGCTTGCTCGGGGTCGGCGGACAGAGCGTGGAAGCTTTGCAAGCGCTGCAGCAGGCTCTCTTCCAGGGCGACGATCTTGCTTTCAATATCGCCGGCCTTGCCTGACTGGCCGAGGGTTGCGTTGATCTGCACTTGGTTGTTCAGGGTTTCCAGGTCGCGCCGCAGGGCCAGGCTGCTACCCAGCAGGTCGAGGCTTTGCAGCTCAATGCGGGTGCCCTGGAACTCACGCCAGGAGTCGCGCACCAGGTAATAGTTGGTGGCCAGCATGGGCAACAGGAACAGCACGCTGATAAGGCTGAACTTCATGCCGAAGGTCAGGCGGTTCATGAACGCGACGGCGGGATAGAGCAAGCTCTTCACAGGTGAACTCCCTTTTCTTTTATTTTTATTGAGGGCGCAGGGCGGCGGCAGATAGCCACTATTTGGCGCTCTGTCTGTATAGCTCAATTCGAAAAGGAGGTTTGTAACTTAAGGTTAACGAGGTAGGAGCGAGCTGGCTCGCGAAGAACGTCAACGAGAACGCGCGCTATCTGGACGCGCGCGGTGTCTTGACGTTTTTCGCGAGCAAGCTCGCTCCTACAGAGAGGCGTGGATCAGGGCAACACGGTCCAGATGGCGAAGCCGGCATACCACAGCACGGCGGCGCGCAGCAGCAGTTCCCAGATTCGATCGAGGCTGTTGATACCTTCGGCGCCCACCACCGGCGGCGGGATTTCAGCGGCCACCAGGCCCACTTTTTCTACCAGTTGTGCCGCGCTGATGTCCCAGCTCAGCAGCTCATGCAACATCACCCGGCCAACCGCCACGAAGTTGCCTACCAAGGCAAAACTTGCCGCCAGCAGGCGCACGGGCAACCAGTCGAATGCATGGCGCAATTGCCCCGCACGCTCGGCCACCAGTGGGTTCTTGCTGTTCTCGGTCGCCAGCGCCAGCAGCCGGTAGGCCAAGGCGGCCACTGGCCCGAGGAGGAAGTACCAGAAAATCACCGCAAAGAAGCTTTGGTAAGCCTGCCACAACAGATGGCCCTGGACCCGCTCCAGCAGTTGCTCGCCACTGTCAGCGCTGATGCTCAAGTCACGCTCGGCCACATGCTCGGCCGCTTGCAGGTCACCCCGGCGCCAGGCATCACGAAACGGTCCCAACCCGGCCAATAGATCGCCACGGCCCAGGCTGTAGATCACCACCAGCAGATGCACCGGCAGCGCCAACAGGCCATAAGCCACTGGTTCCAGCACCAGCAGCAACAGCGCGAGCAAAGCCACCGGCAGCAGCACCAGCAGCGCGAGGATCAGCCACGGCCGTTTGCCCAGGCTGGCGCTCGCTTCCAGCTTGGCCAGCTCCCGCAGCCAACCCCCATCACGTTGTATACGCTGGCGCAGGGCCGAGAATTTCTCGATCCATACCGCCAACACCAACACCAGAAAACTCATTGTGCGTGTCCTCCATCCTGCAAGGCGCTGCGAAAGCGCGCCCAATCAAAAGCGGGTCCGGGATCGGTCTTGCGTCCCGGGGCGATATCGCTATGGCCACAAATGCGCTGGCGGGTAATGCCCGGGTACGCCGCCAACAACTGGCGCGTCAGGGCAATCAGGGATTGATACTGGGCATCGGTGAAAGGCAGGTCATCGGTACCTTCCAGCTCGATTCCCAGGGAAAAGTCGTTACAGGTTTCACGGCCCTCGAAGCTCGATACGCCGGCATGCCAAGCCCTGTCCAGGCACGAAACAAATTGCGTCACCGCGCCATCACGCTCAATCAGAAAATGCGCAGAAACCCGTAGGTCGGCAATACCTTCAAAGTAGGGATGTTCCGTGACATCCAGACGATTCTGGAAAAATTCATGCACCTTGCCGGTGGCGAATTGCGCCGGTGGCAGGCTGATGTTGTGCACCACCAACAGGGAAATCTCGCCACCAGGGCGCTCGTTGAAGTTGGGTGAAGGGCAATGACGAATGCCCTGGCACCAACCGCTGGCGGGGTCCAACTGCATACAGGTTCCTTGAACGAGGCTCGAGTGACTCAGTATGCCGCGTTCCGCTATCCGGTTGCGATCACTTGGCGCAATGAAGTTGGCGCAGGTTGCCAATCACCGAGGCCAGTGCGCGGTCGAACAGCAACGCATCATCGAGGGTTCGCACCGCGCCGCGCTTGAACTCCAATGCCAGTTCTACCGGGCTTTTTTCCAATACCTTGAGGCCGGTGCGGTTGACAAAAATACAGGTATTGGCCGGCGCAATAATCGCCGTCAACTTGCAGCGCAGGGTGTTTTCAGGGTCTTCCTGGAATTCGACCCAGCAACCGACTCGCAGTTGGCGAACCTTGAGCAGGTCGGGGTCATCGTCCGGCAGGCTCACCGAAACGGCCAGTGCGGCGGGACTGAGGACGAATGCCTCGCGCACCTCAACTTGCGACAACGAAGACTTTCCGTCGGCATTGCCCCGGAAAGACAGGACATGCAGCGTCTGCAATTGCGTGAAAAATTCCCGCGTTATGAAAGGATCAAACGCGGCGCCGCTCAACCCGTCCCGCAGCGCCTTGAGCAATTCAGGCAACTGCTCCAGCAAGTGCCGCCCCGCTTCGGTGTCTTCACTCAGGCCGACACTCCAGATCAACTCATCCATGGTGCGCAACCCGGCCGCCCATTGTGGGGAGTGTTCGCCGTGCTTCAGGCAGGCCAACAACAGTACCTGGCTCCAGGCCTGCTGCAGGAACTGCACCACGAACTCGGGCAAGACTTTGCCCAACAGCCGCAGATTGAGGGCCTCGGCCACCCGCTGGCGGGCGATTTCGGTACGGGCCCGTCCTTCTTCCGCGTCACGGGTGCGTTGCTCCAGTAACTCGCTGCGGCGCCGCTCGTCATGGGTAAACGCGGTGAACTCTGCCAGCAACTGGGAAAAAATCGCCGGGTCATCGACAAAATCGTTCAGCAAGCGCTGCACTACCTGCTCGATGTGCACGTACAAGCTGTCGCGCTGATAATCGTCGCGCTGGCTCCAGCCCATGGCTGCCGCAGCGATTTCATTGAGCAGGCGTCGCGCCGGGTGGTTGGCGTGACTGAAAAAACTCTTGTCGAGCACCGCCACTTTCAACATCGGAATCTGCAGGCGGGCGATCAGGGCCTTGAGGGACTCAGGCACCGTGCTGTCATCGAGAATGAACTCGAAGAGCATGGCGATCAGGTTGATTACGTCCTCGTCGGCGTCCTCAACCACCCGTGACTTGCCGCTCTTTACGCTGACCCGGGTCAGCAATTGTTCCAGCTGGTTGCGCAGGTCGAAGTCATCCTCGACCTCGGGCGCAGGCACGTATTGCTGCAAATGGGAGAGCAGGCGCAGCAAGTCACGGGTGGAGATTGGCTGGGTCTCGGCGCTGGCTTCAAGGGTGGGGGCCACACTGCCGCGCACCGCAGTCAGCAATTCCTGCAACGCCGCGAAGACTTCCTGCCCGCTATCGTCTGCGGGATGGCCGGTAGTCGGTGGGGTGTCCTCAGGCAAATCGGCGGTGGCGACCGCACGCCGCGATGGCACCGCCTTGAGTTCGGGCAATACGCCGGTGGCGATCAGCAACTGGTTGGCTTCGCCGTACAACAAGTCGGCGTCACTGAGGACGTATTTTTCAAACAGTTTGAGGATGATCAGCTTGACCCGAATCTCCACGCCAAGGCTGCGTCCCGCTTGCAGAAAGAACGCGCAGAGCATTGCCGGGCCCAGTGGGTTATCGCGATCATCCAGGCGTTTGTCGAGCAAGGCGTTCAGGCGTGCCGTCAACTGCGCAAGGGCCAGGCCATCACGGCGCAGCACCTTGCCCAGCATGGCCTCGAGGGCGACGGCTTTTTCCAGCTCGTCGCTTGAGGCGCCGGGCACCGCCGCGTAGGACACCACCGGAATCAGTTGCAGCTCACCGCGCTCCACGTTGCCAAGATTGGCAAACGCCTCGTAGAGCTGCTCCATGAAGCCGCGCTCGAAATTCTTGCGCTTGAGGCGCAAGTCGCGCATGGCTTCAAAGAAAATACCGTGGTCGACGTTACTGCGGGACTTGTCGGCCATTTCGAACAGGGTGTCGTCGGCGTTATCGAACAGCTCCTGCAGCCCCTGTTTAAGCTGCTGCGCCGCCTTGTCACGGACCTGGAGCAACACCACCGGCAGGCGGGCGAGCGGCGACGGCGTCGCCCGTGCCTTATTGATCGGCACCACCTTCCCGTCTTTGTGCATCCTGGCCTCCTGAAACGGCGGTATTCGATTTTGTGAAAGATCGGACGGCGACGGGGCAAAGTACCCCGGAGCACTGCGAAAATCGGGCTATCACTGTAACGTCAAAGCTATGACGCCAATTGCAAGGCGCGAGATTATCTTGCAAATGGAGGTTGTTGCGCCAGCAAACTCTGTGATCGCTGTGTAAATGAGCACCTCAAGCCGCGCCAGTGGCGCCTGTCGTCTTGGGTTCGGGCCCGCCCTGCCCCTATAATCCAGGCACTTTGTTTGTGGAGCCTGTTATGCCCAATCTTCGTCTAGCCGACCTGACCGCTGAAATCGAAGCCAACGTGCGTCGCGCACTGCTGGAAGACATCGGCAGCGGCGATATCACCGCGCAGCTGATCCCGGCCGAACGCCTGGCCAAGGCCACGATCATCACCAGGGATGCCGCCGTTATCAGCGGCACGGCTTGGGTGGAGGCGGTGTTTCGCCAGTTGGACCCGCGTGTCGCGGTGCATTGGCAGGTGCGTGACGGCGAACGTGTCAGCCCGAACCAGGTGCTGTTTCACCTCGAAGGGCCAGCCCGTTCGCTACTCAGTGGTGAGCGTTGCGCGCTGAATTTCCTGCAATTGCTGTCAGGCGTTGCCACTCGAGCTCAATACCTGGCGGACTTTGTCGCGTCCACCCAGGTCAAGCTGCTGGATACCCGCAAGACCCTGCCCGGCCTGCGCCTGGCGCAAAAATATGCAGTGACCTGCGGCGGTTGCCACAACCACCGCATCGGCCTGTATGACGCGTTCCTGATCAAGGAAAACCATATCGCGGCCTGCGGTGGCATTGCCCAGGCCATCAGCGCCGCCCACAAGATCGCCCCGGGCAAGCCGGTGGAAATCGAAGTGGAAAGCCTGGAAGAACTGCGCGAAGCACTGGCGGCGGGCGCCGACATCATCATGCTGGATGAGCTGAGCCTGGATGACATGCGCGAAGCGGTGCGCCTGAACGGCGGCAAAGCCAAGCTGGAAGCCAGTGGCGGGATTAACGAAAGCACCTTGCTGCCCATCGCTGAAACCGGCGTGGACTACATCTCCATCGGGGCGATGACCAAGGATGTGAAGGCGGTGGATTTGTCGATGCGGCTTAGTCTCTGAAACGCCCCTAAATGTAAGCGCAAGCTTTTGTGGCGAGGGAGCTTGCTCCCGCTGGGTTGCGAAGCGACCCCAAAAAACTTGGGAGCGCTGCGCACTCCAGCGGGAGCAAGCTCCCTCGCCACAGTAAACTCGTGTCAGATCGCGAGATTGTTCATCCCGCAATACTCGTTCCAGTCCACACCCAGCACCTCGGCAGCCTCCTTGTGCAAAGCCAGGCGTGCCGCCTCGAACTCTTCCGGGGTGGTGGTGTACTTCAGGGTCAGTTCCCACGGCTGCAGGCCCTGGGCCTCGGCCTCATCTTCAAATGACCATTGGATCTGGTCCCTTTGATCATCGGCGCTCAGGTCCTTGATCTCATCCAGCAGTTCCGGCGACTCCGCAACGTACTTTTTGAGGGCTGCTTCGTGCCGCGCTTCCTGGGTCATTTCTTGTATGGTCATGTCGTTCTCTTAGATCGAGGAATGGGGATGCATCTGGGTCATCAAGGTTGCGCAGATACAAAAGAACAGGCATGAATACCGGTTCGTCTGGCCTTCAGAACCATTCTGGGATCATCTGAAAACTGTGTTGCCTTTTTGCCCGAGACAGGAATCGAACCTGCGACCTTCGCGTTACGAGTGCGCTGCTCTACCGGCTGAGCTACACGGGCGGTGGGCTAAAGCTAGCACTGCCTTGGGCGTCCGGCAACTCACTGCTTTTCGAGGGCAATCACACCTTGCACCCAAAAGCGCGGCTGCAGGTGACCGTTACTCAGGCCCATGTAGTGCTCGCTACGCGCCGTGAGGCCAGGCACATCACGAATCGCGACGAACACCAACAAGCCGACGGCCACGACACTCGCCATCATCCACATTTTGTAAAGCAATGGCGCCGGGGCGACCGGTGGAGTTCGCCACACATGCAATGCCATCAGCCACCCGGCCACCAACGCCAGCCAGAGTTGCGAAACCGGCATCACGATCACGCCATCCACCATGGCCTGGGTCAGTGCACCGACCAGCGAGGCAAACAGGCACAGGCGCAGCAGGTCCACGGGCGTCCACGACAACCCACGATCGCGTAACACACCGATGGTTGCCCACCCGGCCCACGTAACCAACACGATCACACCTAGCGTTGACGGCACGCCCCACTCGCTGGCCCATTGCAGAATCGCCTGATGAGGGTGAGCAGCAATGTCGTTGGCGATGTCGGCAAAATGCATCGGCCCGAAACCCAGCCAAGGACGCTCAAGAATCATATTCCAGGCCTGCGACCAGATAGGCCCACGCCCGGACAAACTGGTCGTCAGACGGTCTGCAGCGGCGTTGGAAATTTCAATCCCCAGGTACTTTGCCAGCACGCTGAACACCAGCCAGTACAGCAACAACCCGCCGGCCAGTGCCGCCAACTGCCAGGCTACCCAGCGGCGACCATGCTGCCCCAAAAACACCAGTACGAAGCCCGCAATACCCATACCGAGCCACGTGCCGCGGGTACCACCACTGATCGCGATCAGCCACCAGATACAGAGCAGTGCAAACACCGCGCCCCGCGCTGGACGAGCGACGCTTGAAAGCAGCAAGGGAAGTGCCAGCAGTGGCAGGGTGAAGGTCTGGAACTGCCCGTAGAAGCGCTTGTTGGAAAATCCGGACAACAGCAAATCGGGGTTTACGACCGTTTCACCGCTGGTAAAGGCGAGGATGCCAGCGTGCAGATATTGAGCACTTTTAAACAGGCACAACAACAATACGAACAGGATCAGTACGCGATCCAGTGACTCGGCCCCATCGCGCCTGACCTGGCTGAAAGCAACCGCAATGGCGCCACAACTGATGAGCAGCGCCAGCTCGGTCAACGCCCAGAGTGGCTGATGGGCCAACAGGGCCGAAACCAGCCCCGCTGCCCCAATCAGCGACACCCCGAGCGCTGTCGGCCTATCAACGCATCGCCCGGCCTGCGGCAAACACAGCCCATACAACACCGCACATATCGCCACCGATATCTGCACCACACGTTGCCAGTCGTGGCTGCTGAACGGCGCGCAGACAGCCAGCGTCAGCAGACACATGACCACAATGAGGAATGTATTTCCCCGCTGCTGAACAGACAACGTCATCGGCACCCTCTACTTCCTTGTGGCAGGTATGGAGCGGTTTACGCACACGCTCTCGATTGTTGCGTAAACAGTAGCCGACCTTCGGATCAGGCGCCGCCGGAAGTACAACCCTTGGCAGCGTAAAGGTCTTCTGCCGTGGTGGTGCACTTCCAGCCAGTCGTGGCATTACGGGTCAAGGTGATGATTTTGCCCAGGACCGGCGCGGGTGCGTCGAGGATTTCACAGGCAATCGTGCCAGCACCGGTGGCGATGTCGCCGGTCACGTCAATCCTGCAGTTGGCCGTTGGGCTGGTCCCGCCAATCAACGCCAGGGTTGGCGCAGTACCCTGGTTCAGCGTGTCTTCAAAGCCGGCCTTCAATGCGGAGACCTCGGCCAGCCCAGCGGTGAACTTGGCCTTGGCCTGGTGCTTGGTGTACATGGGCAGGCCGATGGTGGCCAAAATGCCGATGATTGCCACGACGATCAACAATTCGATCAAGGTAAAACCTTTCTGACGCATCACATTCACTCTCCAGAATAAAACCTATCGCGAGGCGCTTCCTGCACCCCGCTCGGCAACCGCGCCAGTGTACTCACCCCTGCGCGGCCAATGCTGAACAAGACGCACAAACTGACATTTTTTCGTTCAAGGCGACCCTGCCCGAATCCGTCACCTGACTAAGCTATAAATCTTCCACTGTCTGTGTGCGGAACTGCGAAATGAATGATGTTTCAGCGATCTATGCCTGGGAAGGCATCAACCGCAAAGGGCGCAAGGTCTCGGGAGAAACCAGCGGTCACAACCCTGCACTGGTCAAAGCACTGTTGCGCCAGCAAGGCATCAACCCTGGCCGCGTACGCAAAAAATCCGCGGGCTGGCCGGGCCTCGCTCCGTCGGTCAAACCAGCGGAAATCGCCCTCTTCACTCGCCAGTTGGCGACGCTATTGAAGGCTGGCATCGCGCTTCTGCAAGCACTGGATATCATCGCCGAAGGCTTCGACAACCGGCATATGCGCAGCCTCGTACAAGGCTTGAAACAGGAGATCGCCGCCGGCAGCAGCCTGTCTGTCGCCTTGCAGAAACAGCCGCGCTACTTCGATGAACTGTACTGCAACCTGATTGCGGCAGGGGAGCAGGCGGGCGCGCTAGAAGCGCTGCTGGAACGCGTCGCGACCCACCTTGAAAAAAGCGAGCAACTAAAAGCCAGAATCAAGAAGGCGATGACCTATCCCATGACGGTGCTGGCCGTCGCCACCCTTGTCAGTGCGATCTTGCTGATTCACGTTGTGCCACAGTTCCAGGGCCTGTTTGCCGGCGTCGATGCGCAGCTGCCGGGTTTTACCTTGGCGGTCATCAGTCTGTCGGAGTTCATGCAACACCACTGGTGGGTACTGATTTTGGTCGCGGGCACCGGTTTCGCGGGACTGCGCAAAGCCTATCGCTCGTCCACAGGCTTTCGCCACTGGCTCGATGCCAGTTTGTTGAAAGCACCGGTGGCAGGCACACTGCTGAAAAAATCGGCGGTAGCGCGCTACGCCCGCACGCTCTCGACCACCTTTGCGGCTGGCGTCCCCCTGGTGCAAGCATTGGATTCCGTGGCCAGTGCTACGGGTAATGGACTGTTCAAACAGGCAATCAATCGTATGCGGCACGACGTATCAACCGGAACCCAGTTGAATGAATCCATGGCCGTGAGCGGCCTGTTTCCAGGCATGGCGATCCAGATGACCGCTATCGGCGAGGAGTCGGGCACCCTCGACACCATGCTGGAAAAAGTCGCCAACCACTACGAGGCCGACGTCGATAACCTGGTGGACAACCTCACCAGTCTGATGGAACCGCTGATCATGGTGGTACTCGGGGGCATCGTCGGGGCATTGGTGCTCGCCATGTACCTGCCGATCTTTCAACTCGGTACCGCCTTTTGAGCACGTCACTGACTGAGATCCTTGTTTATCAGCCATGGGTATTTGTATCAGGCGCATTGCTGCTGGGCTTGATTGTCGGCAGCTTTATCAACGTGCTGGTATGGCGCCTGCCGAAGATGCTGGAGCGTGAATGGCGAGCCCAGGCCCATGAAGTCCTTGGCCTTCCCGCCGAGCCCATCGCGGCGCCCTATAACTTGATGCGCCCCAACTCCTGTTGCCCACACTGCAACCACCCGATTCGCCCCTGGGAGAATATTCCGCTGCTCAGTTACCTCCTGCTCAGAGGGCGCTGCTCAAGTTGCCATTCACCTATCGGC
Organism: Pseudomonas sp. AN3A02; assembly: GCF_011765255.1. Lineage (NCBI taxonomy): Bacteria > Pseudomonadati > Pseudomonadota > Gammaproteobacteria > Pseudomonadales > Pseudomonadaceae > Pseudomonas > Pseudomonas sp. AN3A02. The sequence goes on along the minus strand of NZ_JAARNI010000010.1, from coordinate 153,362 downwards.
GCGCGTTACCCCTTCACCGAGTTGGCGTGCGGGCTGATCTCGGCGGTTGTCGCCTGGAATTTCGGTTTCGGCTGGGCAGCCGGCGCGGTGATGGTGTTGAGTTGGGGCTTGCTGGCGATGAGCCTGATCGACGTAGACCATCAACTGCTGCCAGATGCACTGGTGCTGCCGTTGCTGTGGCTGGGCCTGATCCTCAACAGCTTTGGCGTTTTTGTGTCATTGCCCGATGCGCTGTGGGGCGCGGTAGCCGGCTACATGAGCCTGTGGTCGGTGTTCTGGCTGTTCAAGCTGATCACCGGCAAGGACGGGATGGGTTACGGTGATTTCAAGCTACTGGCAATGCTCGGCGCCTGGGGCGGCTGGCAGATCCTGCCGATGACGCTGCTGCTGTCGTCCCTGGTGGGCGTGATGGGTGGCCTGATTCTATTGCGCCTGCGCAAAGCCCAAGTGTCGGTTCCAATGCCTTTTGGTCCGTATCTGGCAATTGCCGGCTGGATTGCATTGCTCTGGGGTGGTCAAATAACCGACTTCTATTTGCAGTCTGTCGGTTTCAGATGACCACTCCTGTTGCAACACCCTGGATTCTTGGCCTCACTGGCGGCATCGGCAGTGGCAAAAGCGCGGCAGCCGAACACTTCGTACGGCTAGGCGTGGACCTGATTGACGCCGACCACGCTGCGCGTTGGGTAGTCGAACCCGGGCGTCCTGCCCTTGCGCAAATTGCCGAGCATTTCGGTGCAAGCGTGCTGCAGCCTGACGGGCAGTTGGACCGTGGGGCGCTGCGCAAGCTGATCTTCGAAGTGCCCGAGGAACGCCTCTGGCTGGAAGCGTTGCTGCACCCGCTGATCGCCGAGGAGATTCGCAGCCATCTGGCGCGTGCCAAATCGCCTTACGCAATTCTGGTGTCGCCGTTACTGATCGAGTCCGGCCAGTACACCATGACCCAACGGGTGTTGGTGATCGACGTGCCGCAATCGTTGCAGATTGAGCGTACCCTGCAGCGCGATGGCATCAGCGAAGCGCAGGTGCAGGCGATTCTCAAGGCCCAGGCCACCCGTGAAGACCGCCTGCGCCATGCCGATGACGTGCTGGTCAATGACCAGGACCTGGCCCGGCTGCATGCCGAGGTCGAGCGACTGCACCACTTTTACCTTACTTTGCGTGGAGGCCGATCATGAGCCAACCCTTGACCGTCGAATGCCCAACCTGCGGCGCACCCGTGGAATGGAAAGCGGAAAACCCCAACCGCCCGTTCTGCTCGGACCGTTGCAAACTGATCGACCTGGGCGCCTGGGCGTCGGAAGAACACAAGATCCCGGTCAGCCCGGACGCCGAGGACGAACTGTTCTCAGAAGACTTTCAGCCCAAACACTAAGGCCGCATAAAGCCATAGTCCTGCTGGTCGTCGAGATTCTCTGCGAGGTATTGCAGCTCGTCGGCCAGGTCTTCAAAACTGCGCACGCCCTTGCTCTGCTGCACCACCGCACTGAGCATGGCGCGCAGGGTCAAGCCCGGGTCAAAGCCGATTTCCTGCGCCGCGTCCTGGCTTCTGCGTAACTCTTGCCGTGCCCATTCGTACACACTCATGATTCCGTGCTCCTGGAAATTTTGCAGAGCATGAGACCACTCGCGTGTGCGGGATTTGACCTGGATCAAGGCCCGGTATCGTCATCCTTCCAGGGCGCCGAGAGGTAGCGGGTACGGTTGAACGTCTCCAGCCACTCCGGACAAAACACCACCAGGGCGCTGATCACCATGCCGTTGATAAAGGCCTCGGGAAAAATGATCAGCCACAGGTACCCGACGAAATCCTCGATCCACTCCGGCATCGCGAAACGACCGTCGAACCACAACAAGCCCAGGCCCACCAGCAGGCACATCAAGGCCGACAGCGCTGCTGCGAAAAAGCCCGAACAGAAGATATACACAAAGGGATTACGTGGCTTCGCCCGCTCCACCAGCAGCGCACAGCCTTCAGTGACCAGTACCGGCAACACGACCAGCAGCATGCCGTTGATGCCCACGGCCGCCAGGTCCTGGCGACCGAGCAATACCAGGCCGAGCTGTGCGGCAAACCCGCCGACGATCGCCAGGGGCCAATCAAGCAGCAAGGTCACGGCGGTCATGCCGATGAAGTGGTAGGACACCCCTGTATCGAAATCCCGACGTACCAACCACAACATGAACAGCGCGAACACCGTGCCAAACAGCAAATGCTGGCGCCGCCGGTCGGCAAACAGCTCGACCCACGGCGAACGCAGGAGCGCCCACATCACCACCGGCGCATACAGCAACCAGCCGATGCTGAGGGTTTCCGGCGCCAGCACCGCGGCACTGATCACGGCTGCACCTGCTCCAGGGCCTGGCGCAGTTCAGCGGCGGAGTCGTACTCGTGCTGCGCCACCAACTTCCCGTGATCCAGTTGCAGCCACAGCACTTTATCCACAGGTGCCGGATAGCGCGGGGTTACACGGGCATCACGGTCGAGCATGACGCGATAGTTGTAGGCCTGCATGGCCGGCACCGCGAACATCTTCGCAATCAGCCGGGGCATTAGCTGGATATCGGCGAGAAACACCGCATGCCGTGCCTCCAGATAACCCTTGGGCTGGCCTTGCAGCGCCGCGTCGACGATTTTGGCGGCGTCCATGCTGCGAGCGACCAGCAAGGTCTGCGCCTGGTCATCCAGGGTGTAGGCCTGGTCGAACTGGTCAAGCAAGGTCCAGGGTGCAACACGCTCACCCACTTCGACGGCTTGGGCCCACACGGGCAAAAGACTCAAGAACAGCACCACAAAAAACTTCACTGCATACTCCTCATGCCACGGGAAACTGTCGAGTGGCCAGTCTACACCGACCTTTTGACGCGGGACTTCCTGCGGTCATCATTTGGACGCTAAGCTGGTGACATGGATGACTCAGATTATTTGCGCCTGCTCACCGTAGCGGCCGAACAAGCCAACGCGTTCCTGTCCAATGCCCGCAAATGGGAGCGTGAGCGTTGGGTCTGCCAGCGCCTGTTGCAAGGCTTGAACGTGCCCTACCGCGCCGAAGAGTTCCATGCTGCCGGGCAGGAGCCGCCGGATGTGTTGTTTCGCGACGCCAGTTTCGAGGTGTTTTTCGTTCTCGACGAAGGCCGGCGCCTGAACGATGAGTGGCGCGACGAACTGTTGCGGCGGCGCAGCGCGTTCTCCCTGAGCCAGTTGGTTCGGCGAGAAGCCAAGCCTCGGCGCATTCCCGCCCACGAATTCCTGCTACGCCTGGCGCCGACCCTACGCAAGAAGGCCCACAACTATAAAGAACGCGGGATGGACCTGGGGGAGCTCGACCTCATCGCCTTCGCCAGCCTTAAGCGCGAAGTACTCGACCTCAACAGTCATTTCCCGCCGCCCACCGAGTACCTGCGCCAGGGCTGGCGTTCGCTGTCCCTGGTGGGCCCGACGTTTGCCCGCGTATTGTTCGCGCATCCGGACGCGCCGGACTTCTTGCGCAACAATCTGGGCCGCAGCATAGTGTTTGATGTGGGCATCAGCCTGTGATCGGGTCAACGACTATGCTTCTGTCAATGCCGCCAATCACCCGACTGTAACGTGGCGCCCTTTAGCAACGTCTACCTGACGAGGCCTTTATGACCAGCCGCCTGAACCCCGACGACCAACAGCATGTCGAAGAGTACCTGCAACTGTCCCAGAACCAAGTCGAGCGCAAGCCTTTCCGGCCATGGCTGCTCCTTGCCGTGGTGGTGGTTGCCGTGATCGGCCTGGGTTTGCTGAGCCGCCTTCTGAGTTACCTGACGCTATGAGCTGCCTTGCGCTCGCTCGGGTAACCGCACCGATTTCTTTTAGCCTTGCGAGATATCCCCATGACCCATCGTATTATTATCGTCGGCGGCGGCGCCGGCGGCCTGGAGTTGGCTACCCGCCTGGGTAAGACTCTGGGCAAGCGCGGCACCGCCAGCATCACGCTGGTGGACGCCAACCTCACCCACATCTGGAAACCCCTGCTCCACGAAGTGGCGGCGGGCTCGCTGAACTCTTCGGAAGACGAACTCAATTATGTTGCCCAGGCAAAATGGAACCACTTCGAGTTCCAGCTGGGGCGCATGAGCGGGCTTGATCGCGAGCAGAAAAAAATCCAGCTGGCCGCCACCCTCGACGAAGAAGGCCGTGAACTGGTGCCCGCGCGCGTGCTGGACTACGACAGCCTGGTGATCGCCGTCGGCAGCACCACCAATGACTTCGGCACCGAGGGTGCAGCGCAACACTGCCTGTTCCTTGACACCCGCAAACAGGCCGAGCGCTTCCATCAGCAATTGCTCAACCACTATCTGCGCGCCCACGCCGGACAGACGGACGTGGTAGAGCAGATCAGCGTCGCCATCGTCGGCGCCGGTGCCACGGGGGTCGAGCTGGCCGCCGAACTGCACAACGCCGCACACGAACTCGCTGCCTATGGCCTGGACAAGATCAAGCCGGAAAACATGCACATCACCCTGATCGAAGCCGGCCCACGGGTGTTGCCTGCCCTGCCGGAGCGTATTGGCGGGCCTGTGCATAAAACCCTGGAAAAACTCGGAGTGACGGTACTGACCAACTCCGCCGTGAGTGAAGTGACGGCCGATGCCCTTATCACCAGCAGCGGCCAGGTGATTCCGGCCAGCCTGAAGGTCTGGGCTGCCGGGATTCGCGCGCCAGGGTTCCTAAAGGACATTGATGGCCTGGAAACCAACCGCATCAACCAATTGCAAGTGCTGCCGACCCTGCAAACCACCCGTGACGAGAATATTTTTGCCTTTGGTGACTGCGCGGCCTGCCCGCAACCCGGCACCGACCGCAATGTGCCGCCACGGGCCCAGGCGGCTCACCAGCAGGCGTCGTTGCTGGCCAAATCGCTGAAACTGCGGATCGAGGGCAAGGACCTGCCGTCGTATAAGTACACCGACTACGGCTCGCTGATTTCGCTGTCGCGTTTTTCGGCTGTGGGTAACTTGATGGGTAACCTGACGGGCAGCGTGATGCTGGAAGGATGGCTGGCGCGGATGTTTTATGTGTCGCTGTACCGCATGCACCAGATGGCGCTGTATGGCTTCTTCCGCACGGCGATGCTGATGCTGGGGAGCAAGATTGGGCGAGGCACTGAGCCGCGTCTAAAACTGCACTGACAGCACGTTCCCGGATAGAACTCGATTAGTGTGGGAGCGGGCTTGCTCGCGAAAGCGGTGGTTCAGTGCCAGATGTACTGACTGACACACCGCTTTCGCGAGCAAGCCCGCTCCCACATTTGTTTTGTGGTGTGGCCAGGATTCCGCGCACAAAAAAAATCCCCGTATCTTTCGATACGAGGATTTTTAATATGGTCGGGGTAAGGGGATTCGAACTCCTGACATCCTGCTCCCAAAGCAGGCGCGCTACCGGACTGCGCTATACCCCGGTAAAAAAAAGGCGACCTCTCAGTCGCCTTCTTCGATCAGCGCTTTTGGCCTCTGATCTTAAGATTCGATTCCAGCGTTAACTGGTCTCAAAAATGGTGGGTCGTGTGGGATTCGAACCTACGACCAATTGGTTAAAAGCCAACTGCTCTACCAACTGAGCTAACGACCCAAATATGGTCGGGGTAAGGGGATTCGAACTCCTGACATCCTGCTCCCAAAGCAGGCGCGCTACCGGACTGCGCTATACCCCGGTTTTGAAATTGGCTCCGTGACCAGGACTCGAACCTGGGACCCAATGATTAACAGTCATTTGCTCTACCGACTGAGCTATCACGGAACTACATATTTCAAAGTGTTACGTTGTTGCTTGTTACCTTCTCTTCGATGCTTCCGTATCGCTACGTTAGTGTCTCTGAGGCGCGCTATTCTACAATCTTAAAAACCCCTGTCAACCCTTTAAATTGCTTTTAAGACAATGATTTGCGCTTCTTTCTGATTTCTCCTTGGGGAGAAGAAACCGTTGGGCTGACGTTGCTGCGGGGCGCACTTTACAAGCCTTTGCCTTACAGTTCAACGCCCTATCGAAAAAAAAGGCCCCGCAATGCGGGGCCTCTTCTTATAGCAGTACCACTCGAGCTTAGTGGAAGACGATTTCGTCGTTCTCCACCGTCGCCTCGACGCTGGTGCCCGGCATAAAGCTGCCCGACAGGATCAACTGTGCCAACGGGTTCTCGATCCAGCGCTGGATCGCACGCTTCAACGGCCGTGCGCCATACACCGGGTCGTAACCGACAGCGATCAGCTTGTCCAACGCCTCGCGGCTCAGGTCCAGGGACAACTCACGTTCCGCCAGACGGCTACGCAGGCGGCCCAACTGGATCTCGGTGATGCCCGCGATCTGATCTCGTGCCAGAGGCTCGAAGATCACTACTTCATCGACCCGGTTGATGAACTCCGGCCGGAAGTGGCTGGTCAGCGCGTCCATCACGGCTGCGCGCTGGGCTTCACGATCACCCACCAGTTCCTGGATCTGTACCGAACCCAGGTTGGAGGTCATCACGATCACCGTATTGCGGAAATCCACGGTACGTCCGTGACTGTCCGTCAGGCGGCCATCTTCCAGCACTTGCAGCAACACGTTGAACACATCCGGGTGGGCCTTCTCGACCTCGTCCAGAAGGATCACCGAGTAAGGCTTGCGCCGTACGGCCTCGGTCAGGTAACCGCCCTCCTCGTACCCTACATAGCCAGGTGGCGCCCCGATCAGGCGAGCCACGGAATGTTTCTCCATGAACTCGGACATATCGATCCGCACCATGGCCTCTTCGGTATCAAAGAGGAACGCGGCCAAAGCCTTGCACAGCTCGGTCTTACCCACGCCGGTCGGGCCGAGGAACATGAACGAGCCGCTCGGACGGTTCGGGTCGGACAACCCGGCCCGGGAACGCCGCACCGCGTTGGACACCGCAATCACCGCCTCGTCCTGGCCGATAACGCGCTGGTGCAACAGGCTTTCCATCTTCAGCAGCTTGTCGCGCTCGCCTTCGAGCATTTTCGACACAGGAATACCGGTCCACTTCGAGACAACTTCGGCGATTTCTTCCTCGGTCACCTTGCTGCGCAGCAACTGGTTCTCAGGCTTGCCGTGCTGGTCGACCATCTGCAGGCTGCGCTCCAGGTCCGGGATCACCCCGTACTGCAACTCGGCCATGCGGTTCAGGTCGCCTTTACGGCGCGCTGCTTCCAGCTCCTGGCGGGACTGTTCGATCTTTTGCTGGATCTGCGCAGAACCCTGCACTTCGGCTTTTTCCGAGGTCCAGATTTCTTCGAGGTCCGAATACTCGCGCTCAAGGCGAACAATTTCTTCCTGGAGTTTTTCCAGGCGTTTCTTCGCCGGCTCGTCCTCTTCTTTCTTCAGGGCCTGAGATTCAACTTTCAGCTGAATCAGGCGCCGATCCAGACGGTCCAGCACTTCAGGCTTCGAATCGATCTCCATCCGAATACGGCTGGCCGCTTCGTCGATCAGGTCGATGGCCTTGTCCGGCAACTGACGGTCAGTGATGTAGCGATGGCTCAACTTCGCCGCCGCAATGATCGCGCCGTCGGTGATCGCGACTTTATGGTGGACCTCATACCGCTCTTTCAGGCCCCGCAGGATCGCGATGGTGTCTTCTTCGCTCGGTTCTTCCACCAGTACTTTCTGGAAGCGACGCTCAAGGGCCGCATCCTTCTCGATGTACTGGCGATATTCGTTCAGCGTGGTTGCACCGACGCAATGCAACTCACCACGCGCCAGGGCTGGCTTGAGCATGTTGCCCGCATCCATCGAACCTTCGCCTTTACCGGCGCCGACCATGGTATGCAGTTCGTCGATAAACAGAATGATCTGCCCTTCCTGCTTCGACAGTTCATTCAGCAGGGACTTCAGGCGCTCTTCGAACTCGCCGCGGAACTTGGCGCCGGCAATCAGCGACCCCATGTCCAGGGACAGCAGGCGCTTGCCTTTAAGGCCGTCCGGCACTTCGCCATTAATGATGCGCTGGGCCAGGCCTTCGGCAATCGCAGTTTTACCCACGCCAGGTTCGCCGATCAGCACCGGGTTGTTCTTGGTGCGACGCTGCAGGACCTGGATGGTGCGACGAATCTCATCGTCACGACCGATCACCGGATCGAGCTTGCCTTCTTCGGCGCGCTTGGTCAGGTCGACGGTGTATTTGTCCAGGGCTTGGCGCGACTCCTCGTGGTTAGGATCATTTACCGCTTCGCCGCCACGCAGGTTGTTGATGGCGTTTTCCAGGGCTTTTTTGCTCACACCCTGGCCCAGCAACAATTTGCCAAGTTTGCTGTTGTCGTCCATGGCGGCGAGCAGCACCAGTTCGCTGGAGATGAACTGGTCACCCTTCTGCTGGGCCAGGCGATCGGCCTGGTTAAGCAGGCGCGCCAAGTCCTGGGACATGTTCACGTCGCCAGTGGGATTTTGGATTTTCGGCAGTTGGTCGAGCTCTTTGCTCAACTCCTTGCGCAGGCTGTTGACGTCGAAGCCCACCTGCATCAGCAACGGCTTGATGGAACCGCCTTGTTGCTCCAGGAGCGCTTGCATCAAGTGCGCAGGCTCGATGGCCGGATGGTCAAGGCCAACCGCCAGGGATTGAGAATCAGATAATGCCAACTGCAATTTGCTGGTTAAACGATCAATACGCATTAGTCACCTTCCTTTTGAGCAGGCCGGAGCTATAAACACATCCTGAATGAAGAAACCTGCCAGATACCCCTATAGATGTGGTCGATTCTGGGAGATTCAAGCTGCCAATAGTTGACGCAGGTCAGGAGAGTCTAGCGTTCAAGCCAGATAAGGGAGGCAAACCGACCGGTGCGCGGGCTGCGACGGTAGGAATAGAAGCGGGGATCGGTCACGGTACACACGCCGCCACCGTACACAGCCGTGACGCCGCGGGCTGCGAGCCGCAGGCGGGCCAGTTGGTAAATGTCCGCCATGAACTTGCCCGGGTTCTGACTGGGGACGAACGCCTCAATCGTTTCCGGAAGTTGCTGCATAAAGGCTTCACGCACTTCCGGCCCCACTTCGAAGGCTTGCGGGCCGATGGCCGGGCCCAGCCAAACCAGCACTTCGCCAGGTTCGGCGTCCAGGCTTTCGAAAGCGGCTTCCAGAACTCCCGCAGCCAGGCCACGCCAACCGGCATGGGCAGCAGCGACGCGGGTGCCGGCGCGATTGCAAAACAAGGCAGGCAAGCAGTCAGCCGTCATCGATGTGCAGGCGACGCCTGGGGTGCTGGTCCAACTGCCATCTGCCTCGGCAGTACGACCGGGGTCCGCCTCAACCACAACCACACCGTGAACCTGACGCAGCCAGGCTGGCTGAATATTGAGGGCATCGGTGAGGCGGCGACGATTTTCGAGGACGGCTTCGAGGCTATCCTCAACGTGATCGCCGAGATTGAGGCTGTCGAACGGCGCCAGACTGACGCCGCCCGCACGGGTGGTAACGCAGGCTTTCACCCCGGCCGGCGCAGGCCAGTCAGGAATCAGCCAGTCACTCATCCGATGAACGCCTCGCGATCCTGCTTGAGCAGCGACAACAACCAGACAAAATCGTCTGGAAGTGGCGATTCCCAGCTCATCCGCTTACCGCTCGTCGGATGATCCAGTTCCAGGAAGCGTGCATGCAGTGCCTGGCGCGGGAAGGTTTTCAACGAATCAACCATGGTTGCACTGGCCGCAGGCGGAATACGGAAGCGGCCACCGTAGGCCGGATCTCCGACCAACGGGAAGTTGATGTGCGCCATGTGCACCCGAATCTGGTGGGTACGACCGGTTTCCAGCTTGACCCGCACGTGGGTGTGGGAGCGGAAACGCTCGAGCACGCGGTAGTGGCTGACAGCTTGTTTGCCACCTTCCATTACCGCCATGCGCTGGCGCTGCTGGCCGTGGCGACCGATCGGGGCATTGATTTTGCCACCTGCGGTTACCACGCCGATCACGATGCATTCATAGATGCGGCTGACGCTGCGGCTCTGCAGTTGTGTGACCAGCTGCGTCTGCGCCTGAATGGTCTTGGCCACCACCATAAGGCCGGTGGTGTCCTTGTCCAGACGGTGCACGATGCCGCAGCGCGGAACATTGATGATGTCCGGCACGTGGTGCAGCAAGGCATTGAGCAGGGTGCCATCAGCGTGCCCGGCAGCCGGGTGAACCACCAGACCTGCGGGTTTATTGATCACCAGGATGTCGTCGTCTTCATAGACGATGTCCAGTTCAATGTCCTGGGCGATCCATTCTCCCTGGGCTTCCTGCTCGGCAGTCAGCTCAAGAATCGCACCACCATGGACTATGTCTCGCGGGCGGATAACCGCCCCATCCACAGTCAGGCGGCCGTCTTTGATCCAGGCGGAAAGGCGCGAGCGCGAGTGCTCAGCGAATAATTGTGCGGCGACTTGATCGAGGCGTTGGCCGCCCAATTCGGACGGCACCTCTGCGCGAAGTTCAATTTTATCGGACATGCTCAGACTAGGCGTGGCACAGCCTTTGGTTTCGGCTGCGCGCTTGTGGTTAAATACGGCGTCTTTTGCCCCGAGGCTTTCCAAGGGGCGCTCATCATAACAGGACGGCCCCGCCCAAGACAGCGGCCGTCATAGGGACGCAAGCCGCCATGCAAGTGAAACACCTGCTGCTGATCGCCATCCTCGCCATGACTGCTGCTTGCTCGTCAACAAAGGAAGTCGTCGACGAAAACCTGAGCGAGGTCGAGCTGTACCAACAAGCTCAGACCGACCTGAACAACCACAGCTACACCAGCGCCACGGCAAAGCTGAAGGCACTGGAGTCGCGGTATCCGTTCGGGCGCTACGCCGACCAGGCCCAGCTCGAGCTGATCTACGCCAACTACAAGAACGCCGAGCCGGAAGCTGCCAAGTCCGCCGCCGAGCGTTTTATTCGCCTGCACCCACAACATCCGAACGTGGACTACGCCTACTACCTCAAGGGCCTGACCTCGTTTGACCAGGACGTTGGCCTGCTGGCGCGCTTCCTGCCGCTGGACATGACCCAGCGTGACCCGGGTGCTGCCCGCGACTCCTACAACGAGTTCGCCCAGCTGACCAGTCGCTACCCGAACAGCCGCTACGCGCCGGACGCCAAGCAGCGCATGATCTACCTGCGCAACCTGCTGGCCTCCTACGAGATCCACGTAGCCCACTACTACCTGACCCGTCAGGCGTACGTTGCTGCCGCGAACCGTGGCCGCTATGTAGTGGAAAACTTCCAGGAAACCCCATCCGTGGGTGACGGCCTGGCCGTGATGACCGAGGCTTACCAGCGCCTGCACCTGGACGCCCTGGCGGCCACCAGCCTGGAAACCCTGAAGCTCAACTACCCGGACCACCCAAGCCTGAAGGACGGCCAGTTCGTACCGCAGGTTGCCGAAGCCGACAACCGTTCGTGGTTGAGCAAATACACCCTGGGCCTGATCGAGTCCCGTCCACCGCTGCCGCCGGGTGAAACCCGCGCCAACCAGGACATCATCAAGCAATACCAGGACGCCAAGGATTCGATCCCGTCGGACCTCAAGCCGCGTGACGAAAACGGCGACATCATCGAAGAGCAAGGGCCTCAAGCCCTGGGCAACAACGAAGATCGCTCGTGGTTCAGCTACATGACCTTCGGTGTCTTTGACTGATTGTTCGCCGCGATGCAAAAAGGGAGCTCTTGAGCTCCCTTTTTTATTGCGCTGCATAATTGCGCTGTGCGCCCATCACGTCCTTGGCTAAACTGGCGCATTACTTGTCGAGAAGCTGCCCACCATGGTTCGTCTACTGTTCTGGATTGCCGTTATTGCTGCCGCGGTATGGATTTGGCGCAAATTCAAAAGCCCGGCCGCCAAACAGCAGCGGCCCAGCGAGCAAGGCACGATCCAGATGGTTCGTTGCGCTCACTGCGGCCTTCATCTGCCGCAGGATCGAGCCTTGAGCCTGCGCCAGGAGTGGTATTGCACCCAGGCGCATCTGGAGCAGGGTCCGAAGGCTATCCAGCGTTGATCCGGCCTGCCGGCGCGTAGGGCGTCGGATCAATGATCGGCTTATGCTCCAGCAACAAATCGGCAAACAACTGACAGGAAGCCGGCGCCAGCACCAGGCCATTGCGGTAATGCCCGCAATTGAGCCATAGCCCGTCAAACCCTGGCACCTTGCCGATATAGGGAATGCCTTCCGGCGATCCGGGCCGCAAGCCGGCCCAATGCCCCACCACCTCGGCATCAGCCAGTGCCGGAATCAACTCGACGGCAGAGGCTTTCAGGCTTTCCAGGGCGGAATCGGTGGGCGTCTTGTCGAACCCCTCATGCTCCAGCGTACTGCCGATCAGGATGTGACCGTCTCGCCGCGGAATCGCATAACGCCCCTTGGCCAGGACCATGCACGATAGGAAGTCCGACGCGCATTTGTACAAGATCATCTGCCCCTTGACCGGCTCAACAGGCAATGCCAGCCCCAGGCTACCCAGCAACTCACCGCTCCAGGCCCCGGCAGCGAGCACTACCTGATCGCCACGGATCGGCCCAAGAGCTGTATTCACCCCGACAACCTTACCGCCCTCCTGAATAAACCCTTCAACCGCGCACTGCTCGTGAATCGTCACGCCCGGCAGGGCCAACAAGGCTGCCTTGAGGGATTTGACCAACCGCGGATTACGCACATTGGCCACATCCGCCATATAGATCGCCTGGGAAAACCCGGCACCCAGCACCGGCACAGCGTCATGGGCCGCTGAAACATCCACCTTGCTCAGCGGGCGCCCTTCGCGCGCCGCCCAGGCAAGCGCCTCGGCCTCATCGTCAAGGTCCAGCCAATACAGGCCCGTGGTGTGAACTTCCGGGTCAACGCCTGTAGCGGCGAACAAACGCTCTGCCAGTTGCGGGTAAAAATCCTGGGACCAGTGCGCCAGTGCCGTCACCGCCGGGCTATAGCGCCATGGGTACAGCGGGGAAACAATGCCGCCACCAGCCCAGGAAGACTCCTGCCCGACCGCCGAGCGATCCAGCAACACCACCGTCTGCCCCTGGGTCGCCAGGTTGAACGCCGTCAACAAGCCAATTACCCCGCCACCCACAACCACTACTTGCTGTTGCTTAGCCATTGTTCGATCCAGCCGATAAAAAGAAAAAGGCACGCCCGGCGCCCAATCGTCCAGCTTCCTCATCATTGCCCCCAGCACGCCTTGCGCGTCATGTCAGGCACGGCGCCCGGATTGCTTCGCGCACCGGCACTGGTCAGGCTGAAGGCTGCACAGGGATCGCCCGCCATCACCGAATCAGTTGCGGGCGTGGCAAGCAGAACGAAATCCTGAGGGTTCAATGCAGGGGTGATTCTATAGCGATCATTGCCGGCGATGACGCCAGTCGCATCAATAAAAGTGCCGTTCCTCGCGTAATAACGCTCCAGGTGCTGAGCTTGCTCGGTCAGCAACCCGGCAATTTCGCCGCGATAGACCTTTTTCATATGGCTCGTATAGCCGGGATAGGCGACGCCAACCAGAAGGCCGATGATCGCCACGGCGATCAATAATTCGATCAGGGTGAAACCAGTGCAATCCTTGCTCATCGTGCCGCTTACCTATTGAAGTTGTCGCCACATGATTCGTCGAAAACGCTCACCGGCGCCGCTGCCCACGCGCGCATACACCGTCTCCAGGACGGAACGCGAATGACCGCTGATTCCCACCGAAGTCACTCGATAGAGGGTGGCTTGGGTCTCTGCCGGAAGGTGAGCCAAGCCCATTCCCGGCCCAAGATTCTGAATACCGTAGACGCCATCTTTCATCCCCACCCAAGTGACAGCCGACACAGGGTTCGTCCCAGGCCCTACTACCGAAACCGACTCGGGAGGTGGCGCACACGCAACAGTCGATTGACAAGGACGCAAGCCAAAACCAGGTGCCTGCACCACAGACTCTCCAAGCCTGAGGCCGCTTTCAGCCAGCTGAAACGACTGGTTGCGCTGCCGAACGCTGCCGGTCATTTTTTCTTGCGAGATTGCCCCCTGCATCGAAGACAACCCGAGGAGCGCCAACAACAGCAGGAATACCAGGCTGATCAGCAAAACCATACCTGCCTGCCTCGAACAAGAACGGTAATAACCCATGGGCAAGCTACTCCAGACGATTACGTAGCGCGGCTACAACGCTGTAGGTCTGGTCTTTCACCCGCCCATTTGGATCCTGAAGTGTCAGCAGAATCCGCACACTGCGTATAAGCGACTCTTCGCCGGGGCTAGGGTCGTATCGGCTGACACCTGTCGAGCCCGCCTTCCCGGCCACCCCGAAACTGATATCGAAAGCACGCACGTTATCCACCAGTACCGCCTTGCTCGGGGCTGCCAGTGTGCTGAGCTTCAATTGCCCGCCTTCGAAGGTGTAAGTCAGCTTGCGCAGTGGAAAGCGAATCTGCCCGGGCGCCCCTGCCGGCGGGCTTCCTCCATAGGCCTGGGCAGAACCGGTGCAATCGGAAAGCACCGTCCAGTCAGGCTTGCTGCCGCCCTCTCCGACGTCAGCGGTCACCAGTGTCAGGGACCGAGAATTGCCGGTAGAGCTCCAACCGATGGGGCGGTCGAACCCTACGGGAGCGTTGCTGATTGATGCGGTGGAAAGGCAACCAAACATGCCCGCCTGGCGTATTTCCTGAACCAGCTTGCCCAAGACGAACCGTGCATCATCCTGCAACAGCGAAGCTGCACTTTGGTTGTCACGGGTGGCTCGGGAGCTGAGGGCGATCTGGGTCACACCCATGATCAACAACAATCCTAGCGCCAACGCCAGCAACAGCTCCACCAGGCTAAAACCGCGAGCGGGGCCGCTCATGGCAACCCCCTCGGGTCAACAGCAACCCGGCTGGTCAGGGTGAACGTTTCCCGGGCGCCTTGAGCCTTCGCCCCACGGGAGTCATCCCAACTGATGCTGATGGTCACCTCTCGCTGATTGACCGCAACCGAACCCTTGGCGCTCTCCCCCGCAAATCCCGCGATGTTGGCTTCGAAATCGTGCAGGTCCAGATCACGGACACTCGCGACCGAAGTGCTGGAGGGCGCGCGCTCGCTCTGCCCCCATGAGTAATCAGCGCCCGAGTTGGCGCGGATGCGGTCAAGCATGTCGTACGCAATAAAACTGGCCTGGCTGGTCATCCTGGAACTGTCGGTGTACTTCAAGGCATTGAGCTGAATCACCGCAGCCCCCAGCAGGCCGACGGCGAGGATCAACACAGATACCAGGACCTCGATCAGGGTCATCCCGGCCTGGGTCAATTGAGGGTGATTCGTTACGGGGAAAGCGATCATTACCATCGTCATCCATGTCGAAGGTCATCAAAAAGCAGCGGAAAATCTGCCGTGCGATGCAAGACTAGCGCCGGTCTTGCCTGAGCGCTGCACCCCGGAACAAAGCGAAATACTTTGGACAGGATGGCCATCATTCGCCACGCCGGACTGGCCGCTATAACTAAGTCTGCCATTCGGCATCCACTGAAAAAGCACACCGCGTCCACGGAGGGACGGCACATGAAACAACGAGGTTTCTCTCTGATTGAGCTAGTTCTGGGTCTGTTCCTGAGCGGCATCCTGGCCAATCTGGCAGTGCCGAGTCTCAAGGGGCTGCTTGAATCGCAACGTCGCCAGAGCGCCGCAGAATCACTCGCCAGCGGGGTGCGTTACGCCCGCACGGAAGCCATCGCGCGTAATCGCACGGTGGTTATCCATGCACTGGAGGATGACTGGAGCCGGGGATGGAGGGTGGTACTGGACCTGAACGGCCGCGGCCATCTGGACGACAAAAACCCGGTGCTGCTGGAGCGCCAGGACAGTGGCCAGATACCCATTGTGGGCAATACGCCAGTGCGAACCCAGATACGCTTCAGCGGCTTGGGCGAACCGCTGCTGTCAGCAGGGGCTTTCAGCGCCGGCACCGTTCACGTGTGCGCGACGGACCAGCAACTGAGCCTGTATCAAGTGGTGCTGGCAGCCAGCGGGCGCATCAGCCTGCGCAGTAACAAAACCGAGCAGGCGCTGTGCCGGGGCTACGCCGGCACCTTGGGACTCAGAGCAGCGAGCGAACCCGCAGCTCCTTGGGCATGGAGAAAGTGATGTTCTCTTCACGGCCAGCCAGCTCATCAGCGCCTGTGGCGCCCCAGGCCTGCAGTTGCTGAATAACGCCGCGAACCAGCACTTCCGGGGCCGAGGCACCCGCCGTGATGCCGATGCGCTCGACGCCATCGAACCAGCTGCGCTGCATGTCTTCGGCACCATCGATCAAATAGGCCGGAGTGGCCATGCGCTCGGCCAGTTCACGCAAACGGTTGGAGTTGGAGCTGTTAGGGCTACCCACCACCAGCACCACGTCGCATTCGTCGGCCAATTGCTTGACCGCATCCTGACGGTTTTGCGTGGCGTAGCAGATGTCGTCCTTGCGTGGCCCGCCAATCGCGGGGAAGCGCGTACGCAACGCATCGATGACGCGGCTGGTGTCGTCCATGGAGAGGGTGGTCTGGGTAACGAAGGCCAGCTTTTCAGGGTTGTGCACCTGCAACGCGGCGACGTCTTTTTCGTCTTCCACCAGGTAGATCGCGCCGCCATTGCTGGCGTCGTACTGGCCCATGGTGCCTTCGACTTCCGGGTGACCGGCGTGGCCAATCAGGATGCATTCACGACCATCACGGCTGTAGCGCGCGACCTCGATGTGCACCTTGGTCACCAGCGGGCAGGTGGCGTCGAACACTTTCAGGCCACGGCCTGCTGCTTCAGTGCGCACGGCCTGGGAAACGCCGTGGGCGCTGAAGATAACGATAACGTCGTCCGGCACCTGGTCCAGTTCTTCAACGAAGATGGCCCCGCGGCTGCGCAGGTCTTCGACCACGAATTTGTTGTGGACGACTTCATGGCGCACGTAAATCGGCGGCCCGAAGACTTCCAGGGCGCGGTTGACGATTTCAATCGCCCGGTCCACGCCGGCGCAGAAGCCACGGGGGTTGGCGAGTTTGATTTGCATGCTGTGCCTCGTGTCTTGCCCTGAGGAGCGAGCTTGTGTGGCGAGGGAGCTTGCTCCCGCTGGGCTGCGAAGCAGCCCCAACCTGGGCAATCGAGACACATCAGGTGTATCTCGAAGAACAGTTTGGGAGTGCTACGCACTCCAACGGGAGCAAGCTCCCTCGCCACAACAAGCTCGCTCCTACAGTAGGCCGATTTCGTTAGTTACAGCGCTTTAACGTCGATGATTTCGACATCAAAGGTCAAGGTTTTCCCGGCCAACGGGTGGTTGAAGTCGATGGTCACTTGCGCGTCATCAAAAGCTTTCACCACACCCGGCAGTTCGGTGTTCGCCGCATCATTGAAGATCACCAGCAAGCCTTCCGACAGTTCCATGTCCTGGAACTGCGAACGCGGGATGATCTGTACGTTTTGCGGGTTGGGCTGGCCAAAGGCGTTTTCCGGCAGGATCTGCAGGTTGCGCTTGTCGCCGGCCTTGAAGCCGAACAGTGCCGCTTCGAAACCCGGCAGCAGGTTGCCGTCGCCGACCTTAAAGGTCGCCGGGGCCTTGTCGAACGTGCTGTCGACCGTGTCGCCATTCTCCAGGCGCAATGCGAAATGCAAGGTGACTTCCGTGTTCTGGCCGATGCGTTGCTCAGCCAATACCTGTTCAGTCATGAACGGTCTCTCCGGTTTTCTTACTTTTAAACATATCCAACGCCAGCATGATTGCACCGACGGTGATGGCGCTGTCGGCAAAGTTGAACGCCGGGAAGTACCAGCGGTTCTGCCAATGCACCAGAATAAAGTCGATCACATGGCCCAGGGCAATGCGGTCGTACAAGTTGCCCAATGCACCACCGAGCACCAGGGCAAGTGCCACGGCCAGCCAGGTGTCATCGCGCCCCAGGCGTTTGAGCCAGACCACCAGCACGGCACTGACCACCACGGCGATCAGGGCAAACAGCCAGCGCTGCCAGCCGGAGCTGTCAGCCAGGAAGCTGAACGCAGCACCGGTGTTATAGGCCAGGGTCCAGCTGAAGTAGTCGGGAATCACCACGATCTGCTGGTACATCTCCAGGGCGCCTTCGAAGTGAGCCTTGCTGAGCTGGTCAATGACCAGCACCAGCACGCTCAATACGAGCAAGCCCAGGCGTCCAAAACGACTGGCTTCAGGCATAGTGACGGACCTCGCCAGCGCCAGAGATGTTGTCGACGCAACGACCGCAGATTTCCGGATGCTCAGGATTCACGCCGACATCTTCACGGCAGTGCCAGCAACGGGCGCACTTGGCGAAGGACGACTTGACCACTTTGAGCTTGAGGCCCGGGACTTCGGTCGCGACGGCATCCGCAGGTGCCTGGGCAACCGGCGCCAGGCTGGCGGTCGAGGTGATCAAGACGAAGCGCAGTTCGTTGCTCAGCTTCGCCAGGTCAGCGGTCAGGCCTTCCTCGGCAAACAGCGTGACTTCGGCCTGCAAGTTGCCGCCAACGGCCTTCGCCGCGCGCTGCACTTCCAGTTCCTTGTTCACGGCAACCTTGACGGCCATCACGCCTTCCCAGTACTCGCGGCCCAGCTCGAAGTCGGCCGGCAATTCGGTCAGGCCTTCGTACCAGGTGTTGAGCATGACGGACTCGTTACGCTCGCCCGGCAGGTATTCCCAGAACTCGTCGGCGGTGAAAGCCAGGATCGGGGCGATCCAGCGCACCAGCGCTTCAGAGATATGGTACAGCGCGGTCTGCGCCGAACGGCGGGCCTTGCTGTTGGCACCGGTGGTGTACTGGCGGTCCTTGATGATGTCGAGGTAGAAACCACCCAGCTCCTGCACGCAGAAGTTGTGGATCTTCGAGTAGACGTTCCAGAAGCGGTATTCGCCGTAGTGCTCTTGCAGCTCGCGCTGCAGCAACAGGGTACGGTCCACGGCCCAACGGTCCAGGGCGAGCATTTCCTCGGCCGGCAGGATGTCGGTGGCCGGGTTGAAACCGGTCAGGTTCGATAGCATGAAGCGTGCGGTATTACGGATCCGGCGGTAGGCATCGGCACTGCGCTGCAGGATCTGCTCGGACACGGCCATCTCGCCCGAATAATCGGTAGAGGCAACCCACAGGCGCATGATGTCGGCGCCCAGGGTGTCGTTGACCTTTTGCGGCGCGATCACGTTGCCCAGGGACTTGGACATCTTGCGACCGTTCTCGTCGACAGTGAAGCCGTGGGTCAGCAGCTCGCGGTACGGGGCGTGATCGTCGATCGCGCAGCCGGTCAGCAACGAGGAGTGGAACCAGCCACGGTGTTGGTCGGAACCTTCCAGGTACAGATCGGCACGCGGGCCAGTCTCGTGACCCATCGGGTGCGAACCGCGCAATACATGCCAGTGAGTGGTACCGGAGTCGAACCAGACGTCGAGGGTGTCGCTGATCTTGTCGTACAGCGGCGCTTCTTCGCCCAGCAGCTCGGCGGAGTCCAGCTTGAACCAGGCTTCGATGCCTTCTTGCTCAACACGCTGGGCAACCACTTCCATCAGTTCGACGGTACGTGGGTGCAGCTCGCCGCTTTCCTTGTTCAGGAAGAACGGGATCGGCACGCCCCAGTTGCGCTGGCGGGAGATGCACCAGTCCGGACGGTTGGCGATCATCGAGTGCAGGCGCGCCTGACCCCAGGCCGGAACGAACTTGGTGTCTTCGATCGCCTTGATCGCGCGGTTACGCAGGGTGTCGCCGCTGGTCGGCTCTTTGTCCATGCCGATAAACCACTGCGCGGTGGCGCGGTAGATCAGCGGGGTCTTGTGACGCCAGCAGTGCATGTAGCTGTGGGTGATGGTTTCGGTGTGCAGCAGCGCACCGACTTCAGCCAGCTTGTCGACGATCGCCGGGTTGGCCTTGAAGATGAACTGGCCGCCGAAGAATTCCAGGGACGGCACGTACACGCCGTTGCTTTGCACTGGATTAATGATGTCGTCGTTGACCAGGCCGTACTGCTTGCAGATCACGAAGTCGTCTACGCCATAGGCAGGCGAGCAGTGAACCACGCCGGTGCCGGCGCCCAGTTCAACGTACTCGGCCAGGTAGATTGGCGACAGGCGGTCGTAGAACGGGTGACGGAAGTTGATCAGCTCCAGCGCGGAGCCGGTGGTGGTCGCGATTACCGAGCCTTGCAGGTTGTAGCGGGCAAGGCACGCCTCGACCAGCTCTTCAGCCAGCACCAGCAGCTTGTCACCGACGTCCACCAGGGCGTAGGTGAATTCCGGGTGCACGTTCAGCGCCTGGTTGGCCGGGATGGTCCACGGGGTGGTGGTCCAGATCACGATGGAGGCTGGCTTGGCCAGGCTCGCCAGACCGAAGGCTTCAGCCAGTTTGGCTTCGTCGGCGATCGGGAAGGCGACGTCGATGGTCGAGGACTTTTTGTCTTCGTACTCGACTTCTGCTTCAGCCAGGGCCGAGCCGCAATCGAAGCACCAGTTCACGGGCTTGAGGCCCTTGAACACGAAACCGCCCTTGACGATTTCGGCCAAGGCGCGGATTTCACCGGCCTCATTCTTGAAGTCCATGGTCTTGTACGGGTTGGCCCAGTCGCCCAATACACCCAGGCGGATGAATTCGGACTTCTGCCCTTCGATCTGCTCGGTGGCGTAGGCACGGCACAGTTCGCGGGTTTTATCCGCGCCCAGGTTCTTGCCGTAGGTCACTTCGACTTTGTGTTCGATCGGCAGGCCGTGGCAGTCCCAGCCCGGGACATAAGGCGCGTCGAAACCCGAAAGGGTTTTCGAGCGGATGATCATGTCCTTGAGAATCTTGTTCAGTGCGTGACCGATGTGAATCGTGCCGTTGGCATAAGGAGGGCCGTCGTGCAGGACGAATTTCGGACGATCCTTGCCAATCTCGCGCAACTTTCCGTACAGGCCAATACTGTCCCAGCGCTGCAGGATCTGCGGTTCGCGCTGTGGCAGGCCGGCCTTCATTGGGAAGGCGGTGTCCGGAAGGTTTAGCGTGGCTTTATAGTCGGTCATTTAAGGCTCTTCATTAGCGATGGGCGCTAGGTGCGGCTAGTGCACGGGCGGCGGCGACATCCGCATTGATCGCCGTTTTCAACGCCTCCAGGGAGGCGAAACGCTGCTCTTCACGCAGCTTTTGGTGGAAAGCCACCGTCAAACGCCGGTCATACAAATCACCGGCAAAATCCAAAAGGTGAACTTCCAGGTGGGCTTTGCCATCACCTGCAACCGTGGGCCTGACGCCTATGTTGGCGACTCCGGGCCACGATTGGCCGTCGATGTCGACACTCACCAGGTAAACCCCGGTCAGTGGCACACGACGGCGCTTGAGCTGCACGTTGGCGGTTGGCGTGCCCAGTTGGCGCGCCAGCTTCTGGCCGTGCAGCACCCGCCCGGCAATCCGGAACGGGCGACCGAGCAAGCGCTCGGCCAAGGCGAAGTCGGCAGCGGCCAAGGCGTTACGCACCTGGGTACTGCTCACGCGCAGGCCGTCCAGTTCGACGGTTTGCGCGGCTTCGACGGTAAAACCCTGGGTGACGCCGGCCTGTTGCAGGAAATCGAAATCCCCTACCCGGTCGCAACCGAAACGGAAGTCGTCGCCGACCTCCAGGTGCTGCACGCCCAGGCCGTCCACCAGGATACGGTCGACGAACTCGGCGGCGCTGAGGCTGCGCAAACGCTGGTTGAAAGCCAGGCAGAGGACGCGGTCCACGCCTTCTTCAGCCAGCAGTTGCAGTTTGTCCCGCAGACGGGCCAGACGCGCCGGCGCCGTCTCCGGGGTAAAGAATTCGCGCGGCTGTGGTTCAAAAATCACCACACAGCTGGGCACGCCCAACTCAACCGCACGCTCACGCAGGCGGGCCAGGATAGCCTGGTGGCCACGGTGAACACCGTCAAAGTTGCCAATAGTGGCGACGCAGCCCCGATGCTGGGGGCGCAGGTTGTGGAGACCTCGAACCAGCTGCATAACGCGCTTCTTGCTCATAAAGTGGTCGATTATAACCACACCCAGCCCCGGACGACAGGCAACAGCGCAGGCCATTTGCGCGAATCGATAAAACAACCGCCTTATCGACGAAAAGTCTCTAGCTCAGCGACTTGCGATTGAAATCCCGCAAGCGGAAGCCCATCAGCAGCAACATGCCGAAGTACACCACCACACCAGCCACTACCAACGCACCGAGGCGCATGAAGCGCTCCAGCATATGGCCCTGATCCCAGGCAGGCATAAAGTGCATCAGCCCCAGCAACACCGCAGACATCATCGCCACCGCCACCAGCAACTTGAGCGCGAACATGCCCCAGCCCGGCTGCGGCTGGAACATTTTCTGTTTACGCAGTTGATAGAACAGCAGGCCGGCGTTGATGCAGGCGCCGACACTAATGGCCAACGCCAGGCCGGCATGAGCCAGCGGGCCGATAAACACCAGGTTGAGCAGTTGCGTGACCACCAGGGTGAAGATCGCAATCTTCACCGGGGTACGGATGTTTTGCTGGGCATAAAAGCCGGGCGCCAGGACCTTGATCACGATAATGCCCAGCAGCCCGACGGAATAGGCGATCAGCGCACGCTGGGTCATCGAGGCATCAAACGCACTGAACTGGCCGTACTGAAACAGAGAAACGGTCAATGGCTCCGCCAGGATCCCCAGCGCCAGGGAGCACGGCAATACCAGGACGAAGCACAGGCGCAGCCCCCAATCGAGGATTCGCGAGTATTCGTGACGGTCCTTGCTGGCGTATGTGCGGGACAGCGTCGGCAGCAGGATGGTGCCGAGCGCCACGCCCAGCACGCCGGACGGCAACTCCATCAGACGGTCGGCGTAGTACATCCACGATACGGAGCCCGAGACCAGCAACGAGGCAAAGGCGGTATTGATGATCAGCGAGATCTGGCTGACGGAAACCCCGAGGATTGCCGGCAGCATGTTGCGCATAACGCGCCACACGCCGGTGTCCTTGAGGTTCAGGCGCGGCAGCACGAGCATACCGATCTTCTTCAGGTGCGGCAGTTGGTACAGCAGTTGTGCCAGGCCACCGGCCAACACCGCCCAGCCTAAAGCCATCACGGGCGGATCGAAGTACGGCGTCAGGAACAGCGCAAAAATAATCATGCTGACGTTAAGCAGGGTCGGCACGAAGGCCGGCACCGAGAAGCGGTTCCAGGTATTGAGGATCGCCCCGGCCAGGGACGACAGGGAAATCAGCAATATATAAGGAAAGGTCACCCGCAACAGATCAGTGGTCAGGGCGAATTTTTCCGGCGTATTGGCAAAACCGGGGGCCGTGGCCCAGATCACCCAGGGCGCGGCGAGCATCCCGGCGATCGTCACCAACGTCAGCACCAACGTCAGCAAGCCCGACACATAGGCAATAAAGGTGCGGGTCGCCTCCTCGCCTTGCTGGGCCTTGTATTCCGCCAAAATCGGTACGAAAGCCTGGGAAAAAGCCCCTTCGGCGAAGATCCGCCGCAGCAGGTTGGGCAGTTTAAAGGCTATAAAGAAGGCATCCGTGGCCATGCTGGCGCCAAAAATACGTGCCAGCAGCGTGTCACGTACAAACCCTAGAACCCGGGAAATCATCGTGATAGAGCTGACGGCGGCCAACGATTTGAGCAGATTCATTGAAAGAGTTTTTGCCTATAGATAAAGAGCAGGCGAACAAACGGCCCACATATGCGATACTCCGCGCCTGCAACAAGCACAGAGCCAAAGCTCGCGAGTTTACAGGTCAAGCGCCGGAAATAAATCACCCGCCTCTTAAGATCGACCACTCAGCAGTTCGCATCACCCGCCCTTGACAAGACTTCAACTCATCGGCATGATTCGCGGCCTATTTTGTTTGCTATTTCCTAAAAAGTCTTTCGAGGAGCTCGACGGTGGCCAACACACCTTCCGCCAAAAAACGTGCAAAACAGGCTGAGAAGCGTCGCAGCCACAACGCCAGCCTGCGTTCCATGGTTCGTACCTACATCAAGAATGTAGTTAAAGCCATTGACGCAAAAGACGCTGAAAAAGCTCAAGCTGCTTACGTTCTGGCTGTGCCAGTTATCGACCGTATGGCCGATAAAGGCATCATCCACAAGAACAAAGCTGCTCGCCATAAAGGTCGTCTGAATGGCCACATCAAGGCTCTGAACCTTGCTGCTGCAGCCTAAGCGATAAGCTTGTTAAAAAACCGACCCTAGGGTCGGTTTTTTATTGCCTGCCTGTTGGAGCAAGCTTGCTCGCGATGGTGGTTAACGATTATGTGCGCCGCCTGAATAAACGCGGCGCCCTCTGGCTTTTCGCGAGTGAGCTCGCGCCTACTGGGCAGGCCATGGCAAGATCGGAATCGCCGTCACCGCATTCTGCGGACTGCCTTCGATCAAGCGGTCGCTGTAGACCAGATACACCAGGGTATTGCGCTTCTTGTCGAGGAAACGCACCACCTGCATGGTCTTGAACACCAGGGACGTGCGCTCCTTGAACACTTCATCCCCGTCCTTCAGCTCACCCTTAAAGTGAATCGCGCCCACCTGACGACAGGCAATAGACGCCTCAGCGCGATCCTCAGCCAACCCCAGACCACCTTTCACCCCACCCGTCTTGGCGCGGGACAGGTAGCAGGTCACGCCATCGACCTTCGGGTCATCAAAGGCCTCGACCACAATCCGGTCATTGGGGCCGACAAACTTGAACACCGTCGACACCTGGCCAATCTCTTCGGCCGATGCCAGCAACGGCATCGCCAGCAGTACACCGAGCAACCCCTTCATCACGCGCATCGAGAATTCCTTTTTACTTAAACCAGAATCAGGTTATCCCGGTGAACCAGCTCCGGTTCAGCCATGTAACCCAACAGACCGACAATCGCATCAGACGATTGCCCAATGATTTTCTGCGCCTCAAGGGCACTGTAGTTGGCCAGGCCACGGGCAATCTCGCGACCGTCCGGCGCCACGCACACCACCATCTCGCCACGGCGGAAGCTGCCCTGGACCAATTTTACGCCCACCGGCAGCAGGCTTTTGTTGCCCTGGGACAACGCCGACACAGCCCCAGCATCCAACACCAAGGTACCGCGCGTCTGAAGATGCCCCGCCAGCCACTGCTTGCGCGCCGCCAGCATGCCGCGCTCAGGCGACAGCAGCGTACCGATGCGCTCGCCCGCCTTGAGACGATCCAGCACCCGTTCAATCCGGCCGCCAACGATGATGGTATGCGCGCCGGAACGCGCCGCCAGCCGCGCCGCACGTAGCTTGGTCTGCATACCGCCACGCCCCAGGGCACCACCGACACTCCCAGCCACCGCGTCCAGCGCCGGATCATCGGCACGCGCCTCGTAAATCAGCTGCGCCTCAGGGTTATTGCGCGGATCAGCGTCGAACATGCCGTCGCGATCCGTGAGAATCACCAGCAAATCGGCTTCAACCAGGTTAGCCACCAGGGCCGCCAGGGTGTCGTTATCGCCGAAACGAATTTCGTCGGTCACCACGGTGTCATTCTCGTTGATCACCGGGATCACCTTGAGTTCAACCAGGGCACGCAGGGTGCTGCGGGCATTCAGGTAGCGCTTGCGGTCGGACAAGTCGTCATGGGTCAGCAGAATCTGCGCCGTGTGGCGACCATGCTCGGCAAAGCTGGACTCCCAAGCCTGCACCAGCCCCATCTGACCAATGGCGGCAGCGGCTTGCAGCTCGTGCATCGCGCTGGGTCGCGCGGTCCAGCCAAGGCGACTCATGCCTGCGGCAACCGCCCCGGACGACACAAGCACCAACTCGACACCGGCCTCATGCAAAGCCACCATCTGGTCCACCCAGACGCTCATGGCCGCACGATCCAGCCCCTTGCCATCCGCCGTCAGCAGCGCGCTACCGATCTTAACGACCCAACGCTGCGCACCTGTCACCTTGCTCCGCATCATCTTCAACCTTAGATAGAGGGCCGCGCGACCCAGCGCCGCCCATAACGTTATTCGTGACTACCGATTTCCAGATACCAAAACGCCGCTCGATTGAGCGGCGCTTAAGTTTACTGCAACGAATCAGTCGCGCACGTAAATGATTTCCGGACCATCTTCATCATCCACGTCTTCTTCGTCCCAATCATCGTCACCGATGTCATGGACCGACTTGACACCACTGCGACGCAGGGCACGCTGGTCATCCAGCGCCTGCAACTGGGCACGAGCTTCGTCTTCGATGCGCTGATCCAGCTCGGCCAGCTCTGCCTTGTAGACAGGGTCGGCAGCCAGGCGGTCGGCACGATCTTCGAGGTAACGCATGATGTCGCGCGTCAGGCGCTCAGTGCCTTCTTTGGCAATGGCCGAGATCACGTAGACCGGACCAGTCCATTCCAGGCGATCAACGATTTCCTTGACGCGCTCTTCGTGCTCTTCCTCGAGAATCTGGTCGCACTTGTTCAGTACCAACCAACGATCACGCTCAGCCAGGGACGGGCTGAACTTGGTCAGCTCACTGACGATCACTTCAGCAGCGTCTGGTGCGCTGGTGTCATCCAGCGGCGCCATGTCGACGAGGTGCAACAGCAAACGGGTACGGGACAAGTGCTTGAGGAAACGAATCCCCAGGCCCGCGCCGTCGGAAGCCCCTTCGATCAGGCCCGGAATGTCCGCAACCACGAAGCTCTTCCAGCGATCAACGCTGACCACACCCAGGTTTGGCACCAAGGTAGTGAACGGGTAATCGGCAACTTTCGGCTTGGCAGCAGACACCGAGCGAATGAACGTACTTTTGCCGGCGTTCGGCAGGCCCAGCAGACCTACGTCAGCCAGCACCTTCATTTCCAGCTTGAGGTCACGCTGCTCGCCAGGCTTGCCCGGCGTGGTCTGGCGTGGCGCACGGTTGGTACTGGACTTGAAACGGGTGTTACCCAGACCGTGCCAGCCACCATGAGCCACCAGCAGGCGCTGACCGGCCTTGGTCAGGTCGCCAATGATTTCCTGGGTAGCGGAGTCGATCACGGTAGTGCCGACTGGAACCCGCAGAACCAGCTCTTCGCCTTTTTTACCGGTGCAGTCAGTGCTGCCGCCGTTGGAGCCACGCTCGGCATCAAAGTGCCGGGTGTAACGGTAGTCCACCAGGGTGTTGAGGTTTTCGTCGGCGATCATGTAGACCGAGCCGCCATCACCGCCATCACCGCCGTTAGGACCACCGTTTTCGATGAATTTTTCCCGACGGAAACTCATGCAACCGTTACCGCCGTCGCCAGCTTTTACTCGGATCGAAACTTCATCAACAAACTTCATAACAAAACGCCTCTCGCCACACGGACGAGCTTAAGAAACCAAGACATAAGACTCTTGCAAAAATGAGCGCAGCGACCTCAAGCAACGACCGCAAATCCAGCTGCTTTCGCCCATCACAAACAGCTTTGCAAGAGACTCACCCCACAAACGAAAAAGCCCCGTCGCGAGACAGGGCTTTTCCAGCAACTACGTAATTATGCCGCGACGACTTCAGTCTTCGGGACAATGCTCACGTAACGGCGGTTGAAAGCGCCTTTTACTTCAAACTTGATCACGCCGTCGATTTTAGCGAACAGAGTGTGATCTTTACCCATGCCAACACCGTAACCGGCGTGGAATTGGGTGCCGCGCTGACGCACGATGATGTTGCCCGGAATGATAACCTGGCCGCCATACATCTTCACGCCAAGGCGTTTGGCTTCTGAGTCGCGACCGTTACGGGTACTACCACCAGCTTTTTTGTGTGCCATGAGTCAATTCTCCTAGTGAGGAATTAGGCTGAAATTAAGCCTGAATACCGGTGATTTTGATCTCGGTGTACCACTGGCGGTGGCCCATACGCTTCATGTGGTGCTTACGACGACGGAACTTGATGATGCGGACTTTATCGTGACGACCTTGGGAGATCACTTCAGCCACAACGGTAGCGCCTGCAACAACTGGAGCGCCGATGTTCACGTCATCGCCATTGGCGACCAACAGAACGCGATCAAAAGTAACGGATTCGCCAGTAGCGATTTCCAGCTTCTCGATCTTCAGGTATTCACCTGGGGCGACCTTGTATTGCTTGCCACCAGTAACAATTACTGCGTACGACATGGTATTTCTCCGATAATCCTGCTCACCCAGCGCTTTATAAGAAGAGGTATTGGCTGGCATGGCTGCATGGGATGGACGTCCCGAATGCAATTGCGTAAGGCAGGTGCTGCCCAGGAAGTTCAGGGTGCGCGATTGTACGCAAGCTAAGGAGGCGTTGCAAGTGGCCGTCTATCGCGCCTTGACACTACGGGGCGTGGGTCCTAGCATGCCGCGCAACCCTTCTGGAGCGACTGTCGCTGATGCAACCCCAAGCTTTCTACCGCGCGGTGGCGGACGATTTTAGCGCCGTCGACGGCATCATCAAGAAGCAGCTGACTTCTAAAGTGCCGCTGGTCTCCAAAATTGGCGACTACATTACGTCGGCCGGCGGTAAACGCCTGCGTCCTTTATTAGTGTTGCTGTGTGGCAAGGCCCTCGGCCGCGAAGGCGATGACCTGCGCCTGCTGGCCGCGACCATCGAGTTCCTGCACACCGCCACCCTGCTGCATGACGACGTGGTCGATATGTCCGGCATGCGCCGTGGTCGCGAGACGGCCAACGCGATGTGGGGCAACGCGCCGAGCGTGCTGGTGGGCGACTTCCTTTATTCGCGCTCGTTCGAAATGATGGTCGAGCTGGGCTCGATGCCGGTGATGAAGATTCTTTCACAGGCCACGCGCATCATCGCCGAAGGCGAAGTGTTGCAACTGTCGAAGGTTCGCGACGCCAGCACTACCGAAGAAACCTACATGGAAGTGATTCGCGGCAAAACCGCGATGCTCTTCGAAGCCTCGACCCACAGCGCTGCCGCCTTGTGCGAAGCGACGCCCGAGCAGAGCGAAGCCCTGCGCACCTTCGGCGATCACCTGGGCGTAGCCTTCCAGTTGGTGGACGACCTGCTGGATTATCGCGGCGACGCCGAAACCCTGGGCAAGAACGTCGGTGACGACCTGGCCGAGGGCAAGCCGACCTTGCCGCTGATCTACACCATGCGCGAAGGCACGCCTGAACAGGCCGCCCTGGTGCGTAAGGCGATCCAGAAAGGCGGGATCGAAGACCTGGAAAGCATCCGCGAAGCCGTGGAAGCCTCGGGCTCCCTCGAATACACCGCGCAACTGGCACGTGACTACGTCGCTCGCGCCATCCAATGCCTGGAAGCCCTTCCAGCCAGCGAATACCGGGACGCCCTGGTTGAGCTGAGTGAGTTCGCGGTCGCCCGCACTCACTAAGCAATTCCTGTAGAAACGAGCTTGCTCGCGAAGGTCTACAACGATAACGCGTACACCTGATTACACGCGGCGTCCTTGAGTTTTTCGCGAGCAAGCTCGCTCCTACAAGGGACGGTGCCCCCTCCCCCCGCTAAAACCCTATATAATGTGCGCTTTTTAGCCATCCTGAAACCAAAGGAGCTTTAGTGAGCACGTTGCCACCCTGCCCGAAATGCAATTCCGAATACACCTACGAAGACGGCGCCCAGCTGATTTGCCCGGAATGCGCCCATGAGTGGGCCGTCGGTGGCGAAGCCGAGGCTGCCAGCGATGAATCCGTCAAGAAAGACTCTGTGGGCAACGTCCTGCAGGACGGCGACACCATCACCGTGATCAAGGACCTCAAGGTCAAGGGCACGTCGCTGGTGGTCAAAGTCGGCACCAAGGTCAAGAACATCCGCCTGTGCGATGGCGACCACGATATCGACTGCAAGATCGACGGTATCGGCCCGATGAAACTCAAGTCCGAGTTCGTCCGCAAGGTCTGAACCGGCTGCCTCCATCTCGTGCCCGGCACGGGATGGCGCTTCACCCTCCCCCGCGTCACTTCCGCACTAGCGGCAAAAGGCCAGGCCTTTTGATCAAAAACAATATCCACACAGAAAAGTCCGGAAATCGCCAATAGGGACTTGCTATTCCTTGAATAAGAATTATTCTCATTGAAACCCATCAAGGAGATGCTTCCCATGACTTATTTGATCGATGCCTGGCTGGACCGTCCACACCCTTACCTGCGGATCCTCCATCGGGAAACCGGGGAAGTCTGCGCAGTACTGGAAGAAGAAGCGTTAAGCGAACTGCAGGATCAGGGCGACCTGGACGTCAATGGCCTGAGTTCCAGTGAACCTGGGGTGCTGAAGGAAGTGGTGAGAAATCTGTTTCTGTTCTGCTATGCCCGGGCGTTGCGCCCGGTGACGGATCTCAATGGCAAGTTTCATCCATGAGCAACCTGCAAAACCGTGTAGGAGCGAGCTTGCTCGCGAAGAACTCAAAGACACCGCGTTCATTCAGCATGGGCGCGTCATCGTTGACGTTCATCGCGAGCAAGCTCGCTCCTACAACCTAGTCAGCGGTCTTACAGAACGTCGAGCAGCTCGACGTCGAACACCAGAACGCTGTGCGGCGGGATGCTGCCAACGCCTTGAGCGCCGTAAGCCAGTTCGCTCGGCACGTACAGGCGCCATTTGCTGCCGGCATTCATCAGTTGCAGGGCTTCGGTCCAGCCGGCAATTACGCCACCAACCGGAAACTCTGCAGGCTGACCGCGCTCGTAGGAGCTGTCGAACACAGTGCCGTCGATCAGGGTGCCGTGGTAGTGAGTACGCACTTGGTCTTCACGGGTCGGCTTGGCGCCGGTACCGGCAGTCAGCACTTCAAATTGCAGGCCGGAAGCCAGGGTGGTGATGCCGTCACGCTTGGCGTTTTCAGCCAGGAAAGCCAGGCCTTCGCCAGCAGCAGCTTCAGCCTTTGCAGCGGCTTCGGCTTGCATGATTTCGCGGATGACCTTGAAGCTGACGGCCATTTGCTCTTGGTCCACACGGCTAGGCTTGCCGGCGAAAGCGTCGGTCAGGCCAGCCAGGATCGCGTCCAGGCTCACGCCCGGTGGCGGGTTGTCGCGCAGTTGGTCGCCCAACTGACGGCCAATGCCGTAGCTCACGCGGGTTTCGTCGGTGGACAGATTAACTTCGGACATGGAAAGGCTCCGCTGTAGGACGACACACGTGTCGTCCAAACTAAAAGGGCGAGCAGACTAGCACACAAGCCCCGCTCTTGATGAGCCCTGGAGCCTCAGGCGCACACCCGCCGGGCGCTGATCAATGTTTGGTCAACTTGTCCAGATAACCCATGGCAAACGCAGACACCACGAAGGTCATGTGAATGATCACGTACCACTTCAAATGCTCGGGATCGACGTTCTTGGCGTCCATGAACACCCGCAGCAAATGGATCGACGAAATCGCCACGATGGACGCCGCGACCTTCATCTTCAGCGACGAGGAATCCATGGTCCCCAGCCAGTTGAGCTTCTCTTTGCTTTCGTCGATGTCCAGCTGGGAAACGAAGTTCTCGTAGCCGCTGATCATCACCATCACCAGCAAGCCGCCCACCAGTGCCATGTCGATCAACGACAGCAGCACCAGGATCACATCCGACTCGCTCATGGAAAACACCATGGGAATCACATGGAACACTTCCTGGAAGAACTTCAGCCCCAGCGCCAAGAGCCCAAGGGACAACCCGAAATAGATCGGTGCCAACAGCCAGCGTGAGGCATACATTGCATTTTCGATAAAGCGTTCCATTGAATCTCACACAGCGTGGCTAAAAATGGCGCCGAGTATATCAGCCGCACACAAACGCCAGAAACCGTCGAGAAAACTGATCTGTACGGCATCTGTAAAAGAATTTTTCTGCTAGTGTCGGGCTCATCAACTCGGCTCGATGATGTCGGACAGGAAAACTCAGATAATGGATGTGCGATCCCCTTTGGCCAGCATTGGCCTGTGCGCGGCGTTGCTGATGGGCAGCGGTTGCTCCCCAAGCGATGAACACAAGCAAGCCAGCCTCGAAGAGAAAACCGCCAAGTTCGAACAGTCCCTGGACGCCATCCAGGATCCCAAGCTCAAGGACGCCGTATCCGAGCTCGGTGGCTCGCTGTTGCTGCTGGAACGGGCACGGGCCAAGCTGGCCAGCAAGCCTATCGAGGCCGAGTACAGCGAAGACGCCCTGGCACTGCTCAAGCACTACCCCACGCCCCAGGCGTTGGTTGATACCTACATCAACGGCCTGTTTGTCCTGCGCAAGGCATCCCATTCGGACTACCTGACGGACCTGCAACCGATCTTCCCGTTCAACTTCAACATGCCCGACCAGTTCCCCTTCCCCCATGGCCTGGAATGGCAGTCGGTCACCTTGAGCAACAACAAGGTCATCCCCTTCCAGCCGGAGTGGTCGGAAACCGACCCGGGCATCCAGTTGAGCCCTACCAGCTCCAATCTGACCAACCCCGATGACCTGACGGTGACTTACCCGTTCGTCGAAGGCATCGAGACTGAAAACAAAAGCCAGCCGCAGCCCGTCACCCTCAAGGGCAAGGTGGAAGTGATCGCGCCGCGTAAAGTCTTCACCTTCGACCTGTCGAAAAAGGACGTGGGCCGCAAACGCACCGAAGAAAACGTCACGGTCACCCTGCTGACCCTGGAAAAGAACTACGCCGAGATCGAACTGACCAACAGCGCCCCGCTGGCGCCGGAAGTTGCGGACGAATCGCCGAACCCGCTGCTGGTGCAGGCTCGCGACACCACCGGGCAATTTCTCTCGCGCTCAGGCTCAATCAACGAGAACGCCGCGCAACTGGCGTTCTACGAGAAGCAACTGGCGGAGATGCAAAAGCAGACGGCCTGGTCCGACGCCTTCGAGAAGCAGATGGAAGACGAGCAGAAAGCCTTCGAACTCAAGCAGGGCAGCCACTACACCAAGGTGTACTTCAATGGCTTGATCGACAATGTGCAAGTCAGCGTGCTCGACTTTTCCCAGGCCACCGTGACCCGCAAGGACCTGGACCTGCCCGTAAGGCGCTTCGACAAAAACAGCCTGGAGAAAACCGTACAGCCCCTGCCGATGCCGGTCACCGTGTATGACGACCAAGCCGCGGACTGGCTCAAGGACGCCACCCTGTCCGAAGACCAGCTAAAGAAAAGTGTCACCATCAACCAATCGGTGGATGACGCCAGTGCGGCGCACGTCGAGTTCGATCACCCCTACACCTTCAACGACGACCTGCTGGGCGACGACCGCGGCGGTGGCGATGCTCCCGTGACCTTCCTCACTGCCAACGACGAAGGCAAGCTCGGCGAGCCGATCGAACTGCCCGCCGAAGCCTACGAAGTCGACCCAGGGCGCGGCACCATCACCTATGACCTGAACCTGTTCCCCGAGAATCCGGGTTTTGCCGTGGGATCAATGCCACTGTTCCTGGCCACCATCGAAAAAGGCAGCCTCACGGCCGGGCAGTTGCCCAAAGGCCTGGAGTTGAAAGACAACGCGCTGATTGTCGACCAGAAACTTTTCCCGTCCGACAGCTGGCGGTTCTATACCAAGGACGCCAGCGGCAACTACCTGAAGGAAATTCTCGGGGTCAGCCACCGTGCCGAGGAATACGGCACGGCGCTGTTCGACGTGCATTACTTCTACGGCCAGCCGACTACATTGGAGACTTACCAGCGCACCGGTCTGGACACGGTGCAGTATGGGTTTGAGGTGAAGCTGGACAAACCCGAGGCGACCCCAGCGCCCAAGCCATAATATAAGCTCCACTGGCGCTGAAGATCGAATGTGGGAGCGGGCTTGCTCGCGAATGCAGTGCATCAGTCACAGATATATTGACTGACACAGCGCATTCGCGAGCAAGCCCGCTCCCACATTTGGCTTTCCGTGCTTAGCGGATATCGCTCAGCGCGGTCTGCCGCCCGCCATTGAGCTGTCGCAAGTGCGCCTGCAGGTGCAGGCACCAGATTTGCGGGTCGTCGGCCAGCTCGTACCCGTGCAGGGTCAGGCTTTCGACAATCGAATCAAGGATGGTTTGTGCCACGAAAGGTCCATGAAACGGGCCTTGGGATTTGATGGTGGAAGGCTGTTCACCCGTCATTCCGGCGGCAAACAACAAGGTCCACATCCCGGTATCCCCGGCGAGAGGGCGAATGGAACATTCGATACGAGTAACCAGGCCCAGGCACTGGCGGGTGAGGCAGAGGTTGCGCGACATGGCGGCGACCCTCGGTAGATCCGGTATTCAGCCTCGCAGGGCAAGACTGTTTCTATCCAGCGACTCCTGTGGATATCCCTTGAGCTGAGAATAGAAGAAACCCGGTACAAACCAAGGCCGGGGGACCAACGGACGACTGCCGTCACGACGGCGTCAAAAATATGCCGAAGGGGCCTGAAAACAGGCCCCTTCGGTAGTTATTACACCGGTTTGGCTTCTGCCAACGCCTCCTGCGCCAGCTCCTTCTCGGCTTCCTTCAAATCATCTTCACTGATCATCTCGGCAATCGCCCGCAAACGCTCCACCACCCGTGCATTGACGCTGCCTTCCGGGAATTGCCCCTCCTCGTCGGGCGAACCCGCAGGCTCACCCACCAGCAGGCTCAAAGCTTCGTCGGCCTGACGCACGGCATAGACATGGAATTGCCCGTCGCGCACAGCCTGCAGCACCTTCTCATCGAGCATCAGCGTCGCAACGTTGGCCTGGGGAATGATCGCCCCCTGCTCGCCGGTCAGCCCGCGGGCTTCACAGAGGCGGAAGAAGCCTTCGATCTTCTCGTTGACCCCGCCCACCGCCTGCACTTCACCAAACTGGTTGATGGAGCCGGTGATGGCAAAGCACTGCTTGAGCGGCGTCTTCGACAAAGCCGAGATCAAGGTGCAGGCCTCGCCCAGGGAGGCGCTGTCGCCGTCGACATAACCGTAGGACTGCTCCAGGGCGATACTCGCCGAGATCGCCAACGGGAATTCCTGGGCATAACGGCTGCCCAGGTAACCGGTGAGGATCATCACGCCCTTGGAGTGGATCGGCTGGCCGAGGTTAACTTCACGCTCGATATCCACGATGCCGCTGCCGCCCGGGTACACCGAGGCAGAGATCCGCGCCGGTACACCAAACGCCGAGTCACCCACCTCCAGCACCGTCAGCCCGTTGCACTTGCCCACCGCTGCACCGGCGGTGTCGATCAGGATCACCCCGGCGAGCATGTCGTCGAGAATCCGCGCCGACACCCGCCCGGTGCGCGTGGCCTTGGCCTTGAGCGCACGCTCGATGTGCCCAGCGTCGGTGCGCTCATCACCCGCCAGGTGACGAATGAAGTCCGCCTCGCTGACCAACTGGAACAAATCACCGATACGCGCCGACAAGCGCCCCTGGTTCTCCGCCAGCCGCGCGCTGTAGGTCGCCAGCCGTGCCACGGCATCCGAGGTCAACGGCGCCATGCCTTCTTCCGAGGTGCGGGTTTTCAGCAACTGGGCGAACTGCTCCAGGCTTTCATCCACCATCGGAATGTCTTCGTCAAAGTCCACCAGCACCCGGAACATCTCCTGGAAGTCCGGATCTGCGTCCTGCAACGCGTAGTACAGCTGGCGGGAGCCAATGATGATGACCTTGAGCTGCAACGGGATCACTTGCGGGTTGAGGGTCACCGTGGCCAGGCGGCCCAGTTCGCCCAACGGTGACTCCATTTTCAGCTTGCGCGATTGCAGGGCACGCTTGAGGGCGTCCCACACAAACGGCTCGCTGAGCATTTTCTCGGCTTCGAGGATCAGAAAACCGCCATTGGCACGGTGCAGCGCACCCGGCCGCAACTGGCGGTAAGTCGTGTAAAGCGCGCCCTGGTCGGTGCTGTATTCAATACGGCCGAACAGGTTGTCGTAGGTCGGATGCGGCTCGAATACCACCGGCGCGCCACCGTTGACCGGATGGCCTACCACCAGACTCGGGCAGTACTGCTCCTCCAGCAACTTGCGGGCCTGGGCATCGGTTTTCGCGTCGTCCACCAGTTGCTCGACCACGGTTTTCAGCAGGTAGACCTGCATTGCCTGCAGGTAGCCGCAGACTGCCGCGTTCTCCGCATACTTCTCGGACAGCGGCGACAGCAGTGGCTGCAAGGCCAACGTGATGGTTTCTTCGTTGAACTGGCGCATCTGGTTGTTGGACTCGCGCTTCCACTGGGGCAGGCTGGCGAGTTCTTCGTTGAGGCGTTCTTCCAGTTCGGAAATATCAGTGTGGAAACGCTCGCGGTCAGCTTCCGGCAACTGCGAGAATTCAGCCTCGTCCAGAGCCTTGCCGTCGAGCATCGGGGTGAACGCAATGTTGGTGCTGTCACGGTACAGCGCCACGTCCTTTTCCAGGGCCAGGCGCTCGATGACGTCCAGCGCACGGTCGTAGCGCTGGTTGAAGGCGCGGTCGATGGCGCTTTTGCGCTGTTGATAAGTCGGGTGTTCAAACACGGCCGGAAAGGTCGCGACCAGGTTGTCGATCAGGCCGTTGATATCGGAGATGAACGCGGCAGCACCGCCCGCGGGCAGCTCCAGCGCGCGGGGTTCGCGAGGCTCATCGAAATTATTGACGTAGACCCAGTCGGCCGGGGTCTGCAGGCGCTTGCCTTCGGCCTTGAGGTAACGTTTGACGAACGAAAAGCGGCCGGTACCGGGCTCGCCCATGACAAACACGTTGTAACCGGGGCGTGGCATGGCCACACCGAACTGCAAGGCTTCGACCGCACGTTCCTGGCCAAGCACACCGCGAAAGGGCTCCAAATCATTGGTGGTCGAGAAGCTGAACTGTTCAGCGGAAAAAGGACGAGTCAGCGCTTCGGGCGCTAGACGCAAGCTGGCAGCAACAGGATCAGGCATCGGGCTTCCTTACATCAGGCGGGGCAGATGACGGCATTCTGGCGCCGGGTTGGGCCGGCTGGCAAGGACGGCTTAGGGAAAGCATAGACCCAGGTTTGAGGCTGTAAAAAAACCGAGTGTTTCCGGCTTGTTTCATAAAAAGTCACGGAACCCTTGGATCATGCCTAAACTCCAACCTGCTGCGGGTTGGACTAATAACCGACCCCTAGGGTGCTGTCAGGCACCTGAACCCTTGTCCATTGGTTTGCACACAAAGAGAACAAAGCTATGAAACGGATCCTTCTCGGTACTCTCTTCACCGTCGTCTCCCTCAATGCAATGGCTGAAGCGCCAGGTGGCCCGAACTGCGGTTGGGGCAACATGTTGTTCGAAGGCCAACGCGGCACTCCGGCTCACTTCCTGGCCTCCACCACCAACGGTACCTCCGGTAACGCCACATTCGGCATGACCTCGGGCACCAACGGCTGTAGCACCAACAGCGCACTGACCTACGGTGGCAAATCGTGGATTGCCATGAATGGCATGATGAACGAGCTGTCCGAAGACATGGCCAAGGGTAACGGCGAAGCGCTGACTACCTACGCTGTAGTACTGGGCGTTGCTCCTGAAGACCGCGAGCACTTTGCCGCTGTGACTCACGAGCACTTCCAGCAAATCTTCAGCAAGGCTGACGTAACCGCTGATGACGTGCACAACAACACCCTGGCTGTACTGAAAAGCGACACCCGTCTGGCGAAATACGCTACCCAGGCTTAAGCTCGACCCGCCCGTGCCTTTCGAGGCACGGGTTTTATTATTTTTGGACCTGCCTCCCCTTTGGGTCTTTTTATCTCGACTTAAGTTGCCCACATGCTCAAACGCCTTGCCTACCTGGCACTCTTCGCCTGCGCCCCGCTGTATGCGGCGCCGCACCTTGATGATCAACGTTTGCAGCAGTTGGCCAACGACCCGTTCTGGCTCTCGCTGGGGCATTACGAATCCGGCAAATTCGAAGGCTGGCGCAGTTATGTCAGCGACAAGAAATTCTTCCTCGCCCCCGATGGCGCCCACCATCCGGACCAGGAGCTGAAGGCCACGGTGGAGGCACTGTATGCCCCGGTCAGCCTCGGCGAAAAACACGTCCAATGCGTTTATCCCGCACGTACCCGTTGGCTCAAGGACCAGTTGCACCTGACTGACTTGCCAACGCTGGACTGCAAGGAATTCAAGCAATGGTTCAAGGACGTTGCACCCCACAGTGCGGTGATGATCTTCCCGGCGGCTTACCTCAACAGCCCGTCGTCAATGTTCGGCCACACCCTGCTGCGCATCGACCAGGCTGACGTGCAGAGCAACAACACCGCCCTGCTCAGCTACGCGATCAACTTTGGCGCCTATATCGAAGGCTCGGACAACAGCATCCTCTACGCCTGGAAAGGCCTGATGGGCGGTTATCCCGGCCTGTTTGCACTGGTGCCCTACCAGGAAAAGCTCTCGGAATACCGTAGCCTGGAGAACCGCGACCTGTGGGAATACCGCCTGAACCTGACCCAGGTCGAGACCGAGCGCATGGTTGAGCACGTGTGGGAGCTCAAGCAGATCCAGTTCGACTACTTCTTCTTCGACGAAAACTGCTCTTATCGTCTGCTGGAATTGCTGCAAGTGGCCCGCCCAAGCCTGCGGCTGACCGAACAGTTCCCGCTGACCGCCATTCCTACCGACACGGTAAAAGCCGTGAAAGAAGCCGGCCTGGTAGAAAAAATCGACTATCGCCCGTCCCGTGAACGGGAACTGCTGGAGCGCGCCAAACCGCTGGACAGTGACGAGCAGCAATGGGTGCTGAAGATCAGCGACGACCAGAAACAACTGCAAGTGCCGACCTTCAAGGCCATCGCCAAAGACCGCCAGGCCCTGATCATCGATGCCGCCTATCGCCTTGGCCGCTACCGCGCCAACGGCCTGGAGCGCGACACCGAACGCTCCCAGCGCAGCTTCGAACTGCTGCGGGCGATCAACCAGAACCCGGCACCAGACCTGAAAATCGAACGCCCCGGCCTGCCCGAAGACGGCCACGAATCCCGCACCTGGCAAGCCGGCATCGGCACCCGGGGCGACAAGGCCTTCGGCGAATACGGCCTGCGCATGGCCTACCACGACCTGAATGACAACGCCGAAGGCTTCCCCTTGGGCGCGCAGATCGAAATCCTGCAAATGAAACTGCGCCAGTACGAAGGCAACCACTGGCAGTTGCAGCAACTGGATCTTGCGACCATTCGCTCACTGACCCCGCGTAACGAGCTGCTGCAACCCTGGTCGTGGCAAGTGACCGGTGGCCTTGAACGCGTACCGGGCAAGCATGACGACGAGACGTTGGTCAGCCACGTCAATGGCGGCGCCGGCGGCACTTGGCAACTGCGTGACGACATGCTCGGCTTCGCCCTTGGCACCGTGCGCGTGGAACACAACAGCGACTTTGGCGAAGCCATCTCCCCGGCGGCCGGCTTCAACACCGGCGTGCTGTGGCGAAACCCGCTGGGCAACCTGAGCCTGGAAGCCAAGGGTGATTTCTTCACCAATGGCGAAGTACGGCGCAGTATCAGTCTGAATCAACAGTGGGAACTGTCGCGCAACCTGGGCTTGAGGCTGAGTGCGCAGCGGGAATACAGCCACTTGGCGACACCGGTGAATGAGGTGATGCTAGAGGTGAAGTGGTATCACTATTAATCCCTGAGCCGTAGATCATTCCCACGCTCCGCGTGGGAATGCATCCTGTGACGCTCCGCGTCACGACCTTTAAAAGCGGACGCAGAGCGTCCAGGGCGGCATGCCCACGCAGAGCGTGGGAACGATCACTAAAAGGAGCTTCAACCAACATGGCCGTTAATTGCACCAGCCTCGAGCAAGTCCGGGAAAACATCGACCGCCTTGATCACCAGATCGTTACGCTGCTGGCCGAACGGGGCGGCTTTGTCTCACAGGCTGCGCGCTTCAAAAAAGACAGTGACGGCGTGAAAGCCCCGCAGCGGGTTGAGCAGGTGATTGCCAAGGTTCGTGATCTCTCTCACACCGTAGGCGCAAACCCGGACGTCACGGAGCACGTCTATCGGGCGATGATTGCAGCGTTCATCCAGCAAGAACTCGCAGAGCACGCCGCGCTGACACCAGACTGAACCACACAAAATAACCTTGTGGCGAGGGAGCTTGCTCCCGCTGGGCTGCGCAGCAGCCCCAAAACCAGACACCTCACCCTTTCTGGAATATCTCAATACCCTGAACAGGGGCCGCTTCGCGCCCCAACGGGAGCAAGCTCCCTCGCCACAGGGGATGCGTGATCGCCCGAAGAAGCAGCGTCACACAGATTTCTCACATCCGTTTCACATACCCCGAACGAATCCACTCCTACACTTCCCCTATCAGCCGTTCAACGGCCAGGGAGCAAGAGATGTGGCGGTACGCTGTAATGCTGGGCCTGTTGGCCCTGCTGTCGGGTTGCCAATCAACCCATGAAGACTTGCTGGCCAAGGGTTACCCGCCCGCGTTCGCCGACGGCTACGACGATGGTTGCAGCAGCGGCCGCCAAGCCGCCGGGGTGATCACTGGGGAATTTCGCAAGAATGTCCCCCGCTACCTGAAAGACCGCACCTACGCCGAAGGCTGGGAAGATGGCTTCCGCCAGTGCAAGGCCATGCGCGAGAACGAAGACCTGAACGACTACAAGAACCGTCACTGGGACGACCGCGAACGCGCCTGGCAGCAGGAAAAGGACCGCGACGCCGCACGAGCCTATCGCTCGCCATAGGTCGCTTTCAGACATCCAGCGAAACTTAACCCCTGCGACCATGGCCCAAACTCCATAGCAGGAGAACGCCATGAGTCGAGCTTTCGTCAACGAAGACAGCGCCGCTGCCCAGGCCAGCCAACCGGTGGAACGCCAGGTCAGCGAGCAACCCAATCACCTCACTGCCCGCGGGCTTGCGCAGTTGCAGGCCAAGGTGGCGCAGTTGCAAAGCGAACACAGCGGAGAGTCCGCCAAGGGTGAGCAGGCCGATAAACAGCGCCAGGCCGACCTTGAGCGGGATTTGCGTTACTTCAACCAGCGCCTGCAAAGCGCTCAGGTGGTGGCGCCAGCGACCTCCACGGAGAAGGTGCAGATCGGCAGTTGGGTAACGTTTGCCAATGAACAGGACGAAGAGCAGCGGATTCAACTGGTGGGCGAAGACCAGGCCGACGCCACGGTAGGCCTGATCAACTGGGGTTCGCCCCTGGGCCGGGCGCTGCTGGGTGCTCAGGTGGGTGACGAGGTGCTGTGGAAGCGCCCCGTCGGCGATCAGTTGATCGAGATCCTGCGCATCGAGCCCGAGGCTTAGACGATGCCTTGAGCCAGCATTGCGTCCGCGACTTTCACGAAGCCTGCGATATTCGCGCCCTTCACGTAGTTGACCCGACCGTTTTCTTCGCCGTAATGCACGCAGGCATGGTGGATCGACTGCATGATGTTGTGCAGCTTGCTGTCCACTTCGCCAGCGGTCCACAGCAGGCGCATGGCGTTCTGCGACATCTCCAGCCCGCTCACCGCCACGCCGCCGGCATTGGAGGCCTTGCCCGGTGCGAACAGGATGCCGGCGTCGATAAAGATATCCACAGCCTCCAGGGTGGTGGGCATGTTGGCGCCTTCGGCCACGCATGCGCAGCCATTGCGCAACAGGGTGCGCGCCGCGTCGGCGTCCAGTTCGTTCTGGGTGGCGCAGGGCAGTGCGATGTCGCAGGCCAGTTCCCAAGGTGCTTGGCCGGCGCGGAATTCCAGGCCGAAACGTGGAGCCAGTTCGCTGATGCGCCCGCGCTGGACGTTTTTCAGCTCCAGCAGCGCCGACCATTGTTCCTCGGTCAAACCGCTTTCGCAGTACAAGGTGCCTTCGGAGTCGGACAGGGAAATCACCTTGCCGCCCAGGTCCATGACTTTTCGCGCCGCGTATTGGGCGACGTTGCCGGAACCGGAGATGGCCACGCGCTTGCCTTCGACACGCTGGCCGTTGCGCTTGAGCATTTCTTCAGCGAAGTACACGCAGCCAAAACCGGTGGCTTCCGGGCGGATCAGGCTGCCGCCGTAGCTCATGCCCTTGCCGGTCAGTACCGAGGTGAACTGGTTGCTCAGGCGCTTGTACTGGCCGAACAGGAAGCCGATCTCCCGGGCGCCCACGCCGATATCACCGGCGGGCACATCCACGTCGGAACCGATATGGCGATACAGCTCGCTCATGAATGCCTGGCAGAAGCGCATCACCTCGGCGTCGCTCTTGCCCTTGGGATCGAAGTCCGAGCCGCCCTTGCCGCCGCCCATGGGCAGCGAGGTCAGGGAGTTCTTGAAGGTCTGTTCGAAGGCGAGGAATTTCAGCACGCCCAGGTTTACCGATGGGTGGAAGCGCAGGCCGCCCTTATACGGGCCGATGGCGCTGTTCATCTGGATCCGGAACCCGCGGTTGACTCGTACCTTGCCTTGGTCATCTTCCCACGACACCCGGAACACAATCGCACGCTCCGGCTCGCAGATGCGCTCCAGGATGCCCGAGGTCAGGTAATGGGGATTGGCTTCAAGAAACGGCCACAAACTGCGCAGTACTTCTTCCACGGCCTGGTGGAATTCCGGCTGGTCGGGATCGCGTTTCTTGAGGCGGGCAAGGAAGGATTCAACGGATTCGATCATGAAAAGTCTCGGCAAATTTATTGTCGTTAAAGGAGATTTGTCCCGGACTTTATCAATTCATGTCGCACCGCGACAGGGCGAAATGTCGCTTTTGTGAATTTAAATGGTGCATTAGATATAAATACAGGCGGTTTTTGCACCTTAATGAGGATTTAAAGTCGAGTTTTGCACCAATAGTTAAACCGTCTTCGCGAGCAAGCCCGCTCCCACATTTGGAATGCATTTCAAGGTGGGAGCGGCGGTGCGACGATTCGACTTGCTCGCGAATGAATCCAACTCGGTCTTACAAAAAAACACGCAAAAAAAAGCGGAGCCCGAAGGCTCCGCTTTTTCAAACCACCAACCCGAATCAGGCCAGTTTTTTATGCCGTACACGATGCGGCTGGGCAGCGGCTTCGCCGAGGCGTTTCTTGCGATCGGCTTCGTATTC
Source organism: Pseudomonas sp. AN3A02 (assembly GCF_011765255.1). Lineage (NCBI taxonomy): Bacteria > Pseudomonadati > Pseudomonadota > Gammaproteobacteria > Pseudomonadales > Pseudomonadaceae > Pseudomonas > Pseudomonas sp. AN3A02. The sequence continues at coordinate 110,595 of NZ_JAARNI010000010.1, read as the reverse complement.
GGTGTAGTTGCCTTCGAAGAACACCGCTTGGGAATCGTCTTCGTACGCCAGGATGTGAGTGGCCACACGGTCAAGGAACCACCGATCGTGAGAGATCACAATGGCGGCGCCCGGGAAGTCCAGCAGGGCTTCTTCCAGGGAACGCAGGGTTTCAACGTCGAGGTCGTTTGACGGTTCGTCGAGCAGCAAGACGTTGCCGCCTTCTTTCAAGGTCAGGGCCAGGTGCAAGCGACCGCGCTCACCACCGGACAGGTCCTTGACGAACTTTTGCTGGTCGCCGCCCTTGAAGTTGAAACGGCCCACATAGGTGCGCGACGGGATTTCATAGTTACCGATACGGATCTGGTCGGAACCGTCGGAAATCTGCTGGAACACCGTCTTGCTGCCGTCGAGGTCGTCGCGGCTCTGGTCCACACAGGCCAGTTGCACGGTTTCGCCGACTTCGATGGTGCCCGAGTCCGGTTGTTCCTTGCCCATCAGCATGCGGAACAGGGTGGATTTACCCGCACCGTTACCGCCGATCACGCCAACGATGGCGCCTTTCGGCATGGAGAACGACAGGTTGTCGATCAACACGCGATCGCCGTAGCCCTTGCAGACGTTCTTGAACTCGATGACCTTGTCACCCAGGCGCGGACCGGCCGGGATGTAGATTTCGTTGGTCTCGGAACGCTTCTGGAATTCCTGGGACTGCATTTCTTCGAAACGCGCCAGACGGGCCTTGGATTTCGACTGACGTGCCTTGGCGCCTTTACGCACCCATTCCAACTCGTCTTTCATGGCCTTTTCATGGGCCGACTGCTGCTTGGATTCGGCCGCCAGACGGTCGGACTTGGCTTCCAGCCAACCGGAGTAGTTGCCCTCGTAAGGGATACCGGCGCCACGGTCGAGTTCCAGAATCCAGCCGGCCACGTTGTCCAGGAAGTACCGGTCGTGCGTGATCGCAACCACGGTGCCCGGGAAGTCGTGGAGGAAGCGCTCCAGCCAGGCGACGGAATCGGCGTCCAAGTGGTTGGTGGGTTCGTCGAGCAGCAGCATGTCGGGGGCCGACAGCAGCAGGCGGCACAGGGCCACACGCCGCTTTTCACCACCGGACAGGTGCTCAATCTTGGCGTCCCACGCCGGCAGGCGCAGCGCATCGGCGGCAACTTCCAGCTGGCGGTCCAGGTTGTGACCGTCACTGGCTTGCAGGATGGCTTCGAGCTTGGCCTGTTCTGCCGCCAGTTTGTCGAAGTCAGCATCTTCTTCGGCGTAGGCTGCATAGACCTCGTCCAGGCGGGCCTGGGCGTTCTTGATCACGCTGACCGCTTCCTCGACCACTTCACGCACGGTCTTGGTCGGGTCCAGGATTGGCTCTTGCGGCAGGTAGCCGATGTTCAGTTCGGGCATCGGGCGGGCTTCGCCGTCGAACTCGGTGTCGACGCCGGCCATGATTTTCAACAGGGTGGATTTACCCGAACCGTTGAGGCCGAGCACGCCGATCTTGGCGCCCGGGAAGAAGGACAGAGAAATGTTTTTCAGGATTTCCCGCTTCGGCGGAACAACTTTTCCCAGCCGATGCATGGTGAAGACGTATTGAGCCATGGTGAACCTAGCGTCAGTGACTGATGAATTAAGCGGGCGAAACCCGTGCCAGGCCATGCGCGGCGCGGGCCGTTGACCATGATCAATGCCTGCGTGCGGTAGAAGCCTGATTGTCTGGGGCTGGAACGCCCTCGCGTAACCGGCAAAGCTACCTGAATGCGCATGGGCAGTCCAGCCAAGCGGGGCTGGCACTTTGCCACAACACAAGGCATGCTAGCCGCCCTCCGGGCGTCCGGCTTATAGTGCACGTCGCGCGCCAGTCCAGCCAAACCGCAGGATCACAGTTTGTCCAACGTCACCCCGCCAACTCCCCTGCGCGCCGCTCATATAGCGCCGGGAGCGCCCCTGCACGGAACCCTCAAGGGCGCTCTGGCGACGCTGGTCCTGCTGCTGCTCGCCTTATTATTCTGGCAACTGCTGGACCAGTTGCAGCAAAACCAGAAAAACCAGCAGCAATACACCATCGACTACAGCGCCGACCTGGCCGAACAAATCAGCCTGAACATGGCCCTCAGTGCGCAGATCGCGCTGAACCTGCTGCCGATCGTCGAGCCGCCACGGGACACTGAACAGCAACAAATCCTGATGCGCACCCTGCAACGCTCCCTGCCGGAGCTGCGCAGCGTCGCCCTGCTCGCCCCCAGCGGCGCGATGATCAGCGACAGCGCCGGCGACAGCCAGGACAGCGCCTGGCTCGAAGAGCTGGTCAAGCGCAGCCACGCCCAGTCCTATTACTTGAGCAACAACAACGACGGCACCGTCATCTACCTGCTGCTGCATCAGCCCAGTGGCGGCACCAAGATGTACTGGGCCTTGCGCCTGGCGCCCAACTTCCTGGCCAACCTGACACGCCAGGACGGCCAGGGCCAGCGCCCAATGTGGGTGATCGAAAACCGCCTCAACCACCGCGTAGTCAGCCGTGACAGCGGCATGCCGGCCCAGTGGGCCTCGGCGTTGACCCCGGACGAATTGAACAAAAGTGTACTGGTCACGCCCCTGAGCAAAAGCGACTGGCAACTGCGCGGCCTGTTCGACCGTGCCGCCGTGCTGGAGCAACTGCTGCCGGCCTTTATCGGCAAATGCCTGCTGGGCCTGGCCTTCTCGCTGATCCCGGTGATCGTGCTGCTGAACATGCGCCGCCGCCAGCGCCAGGTGCATGAAGGCCGCCGCCGCTACCAGGATATTTTCGAAGGCACCGGCGTGGCGCTGTGTGTGCTGGACCTGTCCGGCCTGCGCGCATTCTTCGACAAAGCTCAACTGCAGACCCGCGAGCAACTGCAGCAGTTGCTGCAAGACAGCCCGGAGCAACGCCAACAACTGCTCAAGGAATTGCGCGTCACCGAGGTCAACCAGGTGGCGGTGCGCCTGCTGAATGTCGCTTCCTGCGAGCAAGCCTGGGAGCGCCTGATCGACGCTTGCCCGTCGAGCCCTACCGCCATCGGCAACCAGGTGATCGACGCGGTACTGACCCAACAGAAGCAGCTCGAACTGGAAATCCAGCTCAGCGATGTCGAAGGCAACGACCAATACCTGTGGCTGGTGATGCGCCTGCCGGAACAACAGGACGACTTCAAGGCGGTGATCCTGAGCATCAGCGACATCACCAGCCGGAAGCTGATCGAGCTGTCGCTGGTGGAGCGCGAGGGTTTCTGGTCGGACGTGGTACGCACCGTGCCCGATCACCTGTATGTGCAGGACGTGATCAGCCAGCGGATGATTTTCAGCAACCATCACCTGGGCCACACCTTGGGCTACAACAAGCCCGAGTTGCAGCAAATGGGCGAGTATTTCTGGGAAATCCTGCTGCACCCCGAAGACGCCGAGCGTTACCACGACCTGCGCCTGCAACAGCGCCAGGCCGGCTACCTGAGCCAACTGCAGTGCCAGCTGCGCTTTCGCCACCGCAACAACCAATGGCGGCGCTTCGACATCCGCGAACAGGCCCTGGCCCGGGACAAGACCGACCAGGTCACGCGCATCATCGGCGTGGCCAAGGACATCACCGACCAGATCGAGGCCAGCGAATCCCTGCGTGACAGCGAACAGCGCTACCGCATGCTGGCTGAAAGCATCAGCGACGTGATCTTCTCCACCGACAGCAAGCTGGCCCTGAACTACGTCAGCCCGTCGGTGAACGGCGTGCTGGGCTATGACGTGGACTGGATCTTCGAAAACGGCTGGCAATCGACTATCGCCAACCCGCAACAACTGACTGGAATTTACTCCCTGGTGGAGCAAGTCAGCCGCGCCCTGGACCAACCCGACTCCCTCGCGGCGTTGCGCAACGACGTGCAGACCCAGCTGTTCCTGTTCGACTGCCTGCGGGCCGACGGGCGCAAGATCCCGATCGAACTGCGCCTGGTGCTGGTGTGGGACGAACACGGTGCGTTCGAAGGCATCCTCGGCGTGGGTCGCGACATCAGCCAGCAACGCCGTGCGGAAAAAGACCTGCGCATGGCGGCCACGGTATTCGAACACTCGACTTCGGCGATCCTGATCACCGACCCTGCCGGCTATATCGTGCAGGCCAACGAGGCGTTCAGCCGGGTGAGTGGCTACGCGGTGGCGGACGTGCTCGACCAGTTACCGAACATGCTCACCGTCGACGAACAGCAGGAAGCCCACCTGCGCTACGTGCTCAAGCAATTGCATCAGCACAGCACCTGGGAAGGCGAAGTGTGGCTCAAGCGCCGCAACGGCGAGCATTACCCGGCCTGGGTCGGGATTACCGCCGTATTCGATGACGAAGGCGACCTGGCCAGCTACGTGTGCTTCTTCAGTGACATCAGCGAGCGCAAGGCCAGCGAACAGCGGATCCACCGCCTGGCCTACTACGACGCCCTGACCCACCTGCCCAACCGCACGCTGTTCCAGGACCGCCTGCACACCGCGTTGCAGTCGGCGGAACGGCAGAAGTCGTGGGTGGTGCTGATGTTCCTCGACCTCGACCGCTTCAAGCCGATCAACGATTCCCTGGGCCACGCCGCCGGCGACCGCATGCTCAAGGAAATGGCCACCCGCTTGCTGGGCTGCGTGGCCGAAGACGACACCGTAGCACGCATGGGCGGCGACGAGTTCACCTTGCTCCTGCAACCGCGGGTCAACCGTGAGATGGCGCTGAACCGCGCGATTCACGTGGCCGAGCAGATTCTGGCCAGCCTGGTGAAACCGTTTGTGCTTGAGGGCCGCGAGTTCTTTGTGACCGCCAGTATCGGCATCGCCCTGAGCCCGCAGGACGGCAACGAACTCAGCCAGTTGATGAAGAACGCCGACACGGCGATGTACCACGCCAAGGAGCGCGGCAAGAACAACTTCCAGTTCTACCAGGCCGACATGAACGCCAGCGCCCTGGAGCGTCTGGAGCTGGAAAGCGACCTGCGCCACGCCCTGGAACAAAACGAATTCGTGCTGTATTACCAGCCGCAGTTCAGCGGCGACGGCAAACGCCTGACCGGCGCCGAAGCCCTGCTGCGCTGGCGCCATCCCCGTCGCGGGCTGGTGCCGCCGGGGGACTTTATCCCGGTGCTGGAGGAATTGGGGCTGGTGGTGGACGTGGGCGACTGGGTAATCAGCGAAGCCTGCCGCCAACTCAAGACCTGGCACCAGAACAAGGTGCGGGTGCCCAAGGTCTCGGTGAACATCTCGGCCCGGCAGTTCTCCGACGGGCAACTGGGCGAGCGCATCGCGACCATCCTCAAGGACACCGGCCTGCCACCGGCGTGCCTCGAGCTGGAACTGACCGAAAGTATCCTGATGCGCGAGGTCAACGAAGCGATGCAGATCCTCGCCAGCCTGAAAAACCTCGGCCTGAGCATTGCGGTAGATGACTTCGGCACCGGTTATTCATCGCTGAACTACCTCAAGCAGTTCCCCATCGACGTGCTGAAAATCGACCGCACCTTCGTCGACGGCCTGCCGTCGGGTGAACAGGATGCGCAGATCGCCCGGGCGATTATCGCCATGGCCCACAGCCTGAACCTGGCGGTGATCGCCGAGGGTGTGGAAACCCATGAGCAACTGGACTTCCTGCGGGAGCACGGTTGCGATGAGGTTCAGGGCTACCTGTTCGGACGGCCGATGCCGGCGAACCGGTTTGAGGCGCAGTTCAGTAATGACGCGCTGTTCATGTTCGACTGAGAGCGTGTGATGCCGCTTTTTGTGGCGAGGGGGCTTGTCCCCCGTTGGGCTGCGAAGCGGCCCCAAAACCTGGCACCTCGATCTACCTGAATAAACGCGTGAGCCCTGAATGGGGCTGCTGCGCAGCCCAACGGGGGACAAGCCCCCTCGCCACAAGGGCACCGCTCATCCCTAAGTGAATCCCGCTTGTCCGCGACATGATGTCCTTTCATATGCCATCCAAAACCCATTAGGTTAGAATGCGCTTCTTTTCTGCCCCCGATCCTTGAGGACCGCCATGTTCAGCCGTGATTTGACCATTGCCAAGTACGACGCCGATCTCTTTGCCGCCATGGAGCAAGAAGCCGTGCGCCAGGAAGAGCACATTGAGCTGATCGCTTCGGAAAACTACACCAGCCCTGCGGTTATGGAGGCTCAAGGTTCGGTTCTGACCAACAAGTACGCCGAAGGCTACCCGGGCAAGCGTTACTACGGTGGTTGCGAGTACGTCGACATCGTTGAGCAGTTGGCCATCGACCGCGCCAAGGAACTGTTCGGCGCCGATTACGCCAACGTCCAGCCACACGCCGGCTCCCAAGCCAACAGCGCCGTGTACCTGGCCCTGCTGCAAGCGGGCGACACCATCCTGGGCATGAGCCTGGCCCACGGCGGTCACCTGACCCACGGCGCCAGCGTTTCCTCCTCCGGCAAGCTGTACAACGCCGTTCAGTACGGTATCGACGGCAACGGCCTGATCGACTACGACGAAGTCGAGCGCCTGGCGGTTGAGCACAAGCCAAAAATGATCGTGGCCGGTTTCTCTGCCTACTCGCAGATCCTGGATTTCCCACGCTTCCGCGAAATCGCCGACAAGGTGGGCGCCTACCTGTTCGTCGACATGGCCCACGTGGCCGGTCTGGTCGCTGCTGGCGTCTACCCGAACCCGGTGCCATTCGCCGACGTGGTGACCACCACCACCCACAAGACCCTGCGCGGTCCACGTGGCGGCCTGATCCTGGCTCGCGCCAACGCCGAGATCGAGAAGAAGCTTAACTCCGCCGTATTCCCAGGCGGCCAGGGTGGCCCGCTGGAGCACGTGATCGCCGCTAAAGCGATCTGCTTCAAGGAAGCCCTGCAGCCTGAGTTCAAGACCTACCAGCAGCAAGTGGTGAAAAACGCCAAGGCCATGGCCGGCGTGTTCATCGAGCGTGGTTTTGACGTGGTGTCCGGCGGTACTGAGAACCACCTGTTCCTGCTCTCGCTGATCAAGCAAGACATCTCCGGTAAAGACGCGGACGCCGCTCTGGGCAAAGCCTTCATCACCGTGAACAAGAACTCGGTACCGAACGACCCACGTTCGCCGTTCGTCACCTCCGGCCTGCGCTTCGGCACTCCGGCTGTGACGACTCGTGGCTTCAAGGAAGCAGAGTGCAAGGAACTGGCTGGCTGGATCTGCGACATCCTGGCTGACCTGAACAACGAAGCAGTGATTGATGCTGTTCGTGAGAAGGTCAAGACTATCTGCAAGAAGCTGCCGGTATACGGCGCTTGATTGCAGTTGTTTGAATGAAAAGCCCGGCCTTTGAGCCGGGCTTTTTTATGCCTGAAAACTCTGCTTTCTCAATCTGAAATGACATCAAATGTGGGAGCGGGCTTGCTCGCGAAAGCGGTGTGTCAGTTGATGCAAGTGCTGAGTGACACACCGCTTTCGCGAGCAAGCCCGCTCCCACATTTTGACTGCGTTTCAAGTCAGGATTGGTAAACCCGCGCAAAGCCTTCGCGAATCTTCTCTTCCGGCAACTCGTCGGCAATAAACACAATCACGCTTTCCCGCGCCTCGCCTTCGGCCCATTCGGTGTCCCAATCGAACCCGTAGAGCTTCAGCACGCCCTGGAACACCATCCGCCGGTCTTCCCCGGCAATGTTCAGCACGCCTTTGTAACGCAGCAATTGCTTGCCGTGCTCTTCCAGCAGCTCGTTCATGAACTCGCTGAGTTTGTCGATATCCAGCGGCTGGTCGGTGCGCAGCACCAGGCTGGAGATACGGTCGATGGACGGCGCCTGGCTTACCGGGCGCAAGGTCATGCCCGCGTTGAGGTTGAATCCACGCACATCCAGCAGTTCGGCGAGGTCGATCTTGCCGTGCTCCACCACGCGAATCGGTGCGCGGCGGTTGATGCGGGTCAGGCGCTCGCTGAGGGCGTCGAAGGTGGCGTCGTCCACCAGGTCGCGCTTGCTCACCAGCAGGCGGTCGGCAAAACCGATCTGCGCCTGGGCGATGGTCTGGGTCAGGTGGTGCTCGGCGTGGGCCGCGTCCACCAGGGTGATGATGCCGTCGAGGATGTAGCGCTCGCGCAGTTCTTCATCGATGAAAAAGGTCTGGGCCACCGGGGCAGGATCGGCCAGGCCGGTGCACTCGATCACCAGGCGGTCGAAGGCGATTTCGCCGCTGTCCAGGCGTTCCAGCAGCAGGTACAGGGCCTTGGTCAGGTCGGTGTGGATGGTGCAGCACACGCAGCCATTGGACAGGGTCATGACTTGCACCGGCTCGCTGCCCAGCAGTTGGGTGTCGATACCGGCGTCGCTGAATTCGTTTTCGATCACGGCGATTTTCAAGCCGTGCTCGGCCTTGAGCAGGTGGCGCAGCAGCGTGGTTTTACCCGCGCCAAGAAAGCCGCTGAGGATGGTAACGGGGATGGGAGAGGACAAAGAATTCTCCTTGAAATAGGAACGCAAAAACAATTGTAGGAGCGAGCTTGCTCGCGAAGAACCCAAGGACACCGCGTGCATTCAGGAAGAACGCGGTGTCTTGACGTTTTTCGCGAGCAAGCTCGCTCCTACAAGGGACCTAACGACTCAACAGCACTTGGGCCCACCCTTGCCGCCGTAACGGGCTTCCTGGCGCTCCCGGAAGAACGCCTTGTAGTCCATCATCGGCTTGTCGGGGTGCTTGGTTTGCATATGCTCGACGTAAGTGTCGTAGTCGGGCATGCCGACCATCAGGCGCGCGGCCTGACCGAGGTATTTACCGAGGCGACTGATGTCATTGAACATGATTGCAATCCTCTATCAAGCGTCCGGGATGGCCTGGTATGGCGCTTCTTTATCCGTACGTTCCTTTTTGCCCCAGGCGGCAATGCCGACTTTGAGCGCATAGAACAGGATGCTGAAGACCACGAACAGGAACAGCGCCGTCAGCGTTGCGTTGGTGTAGGCGTTCCAGATCACGTGTTGCATCTGGTCGATGCTCTTGGCCGGTGCGAGGATCTGGCCGCCGGCCAGGGCGTCGCTGTATTTCTTGGCCAGGGACAGGAAGCCGATCGCCGGGTTGGCGTCGAACAGCTTGATGAAGCCTGCGGTCACGGTGCAGATCAGCAGCCAGACAGCCGGCAGCATGGTCACCCAGATGTAGCGTTGGCGTTTCATTTTGATCAGCACAACGGTAGCGAGCATCAGCGCGATACCGGCCAGCATCTGGTTGGAGATACCGAACAGCGGCCACAAGGTGTTGATGCCGCCCAGTGGGTCGATCACGCCTTGGTACAACAGGTAACCCCACATCGCCACACAACCTGCGGTAGCGATCAGGTTGGCGGTCCAGGACTCGGTACGCTTGAGCGCCGGCACGAAGGAACCGAGCAAATCCTGAAGCATGAAGCGACCGGCACGGGTACCGGCGTCGACTGCGGTCAGGATGAACAGCGCTTCGAACAGGATCGCAAAGTGGTACCAGAACGCCATGGTGTTTTCACCCGGCAGGACGCTGTGCAAGATCTGCGCGATACCGACCGCCAGGGTCGGCGCACCACCGGCACGGGCCAGGATGGTGGTTTCACCGATGTCATGCGCCACCGCCTGCAACGCTTCCGGGGTAATCGCAAAACCCCAGCTGCTGACAGTTTGCGCAACGGTCACCACGTCAGCGCCGACAATGGCGGCCGGGCTGTTCATGGCGAAGTACACGCCTGGCTCGATCACCGAAGCGGCAACCATCGCCATGATGGCCACGAACGACTCCATCAACATGCCGCCGTAACCGATGTAACGGGCGTGCCCTTCATTGGCCAGCAACTTGGGCGTGGTGCCCGAGGAGATCAGTGCGTGGAAACCCGAGACCGCGCCACAGGCAATGGTGATGAACAGGAACGGGAACAGACCGCCCTTCCACACTGGGCCGGTGCCATCGATGAACTGGGTCAGCGCCGGCATTTTCAGGTCGGGCATGGTCACCAGGATGCCAATCGCCAGGGCGATGATGGTGCCGATTTTCAGGAAAGTAGACAGGTAGTCACGTGGCGCGAGGATCAGCCACACCGGCAACACGGCGGCGACAAAGCCATAACCCACCAGCATCCAGGTGATCTGGATCCCGGTGAAGCTGAACGCCTTGGCCCACACCGGGTCAGCGGCAATCTGCCCGCCCAGCCAGATCGAGCCCAGCAGCAACAGCACGCCGACAATCGAGATTTCGCCGATACGGCCCGGGCGGATGTAGCGCATGTAGATGCCCATGAACATCGCGATCGGGATGGTCGCCATCACCGTGAAGATGCCCCACGGGCTTTCGGCCAGGGCCTTGACCACGATCAGCGCCAGCACCGCGAGGATGATGATCATGATCAGGAAGCAGCCAAACAGCGCGATGGTCCCGGGAATGCGGCCCATTTCTTCGCGGACCATGTCCCCCAGGGAACGGCCGTTGCGACGGGTGGAGAGGAACAGGATCATGAAATCCTGCACCGCGCCCGCCAGCACCACACCGGCTATCAGCCACAAGGTGCCGGGCAGATAGCCCATCTGCGCTGCCAGTACCGGGCCGACCAAAGGCCCGGCGCCGGCGATTGCCGCGAAGTGGTGACCGAAAAGAATGTGTTTGTTGGTCGGCACATAGTCCAGACCATCGTTGTTGACCACGGCGGGGGTAGCCCGCAGTGGATCGAGCTGCATCACATGGTTAGCGATGAACAGACTGTAGTAACGGTAAGCAACCAGATAAATGGCCACTGCCGCGACCACAATCCACAAGGCGTTGATCGCCTCGCCGCGGCGCAAGGCCACTACGCCCAGGGCGCACGCTCCTACGATTGCCAGCAGCAGCCAGGGTAGATGGCGTAGCAGGCTATTATTATTTTTCATTTTTATATTCCAGCCAGGGTGGACAGAAAGACAGCCATCCCGAGTTTAGCGCTACTGGCCTTAAAGGCCACCCCCCTACGTTGGTCTAGAGCCTTGCCGGGGCGAAAAAAGCAGAAAAAACCGTCCCATGATGGCGCACGGCTACAATTCTTTTATCCACAGAGGGTTTCACCATGAGCGAACAGCCTTCAGACCGTCGCCGTTTTCGACGCATTGCCTTCGATGCCAAGACCGAGCTCACGCAAGACGGCCATGTCTGGCCGGTGCAATTGGTGGATTTGTCACTCAAGGGATTGCTGGTGCAACGGCCGCAGGACTGGCAAGGCCATCGCTACGAATCGTTCGACGTGGACATTCATCTGGACGCCGAGACCGAGGTGAAGATGCAGGTGCGGCTGACCCATGACGATCATGGGCAGCTCGGTTTTGTGTGCGAGCACATCGACCTCGACTCGATCAGCCACCTGCGGCGGATAATCGAGTTGAATCTGGGGGATCAGGCAGAGCTGGAGCGGGAATTCGCCGCCTTGCTGGAGACCTGAACATGTGGGAGCTGGCTTGCCTGCGATGGCGGTGTGTCAGTTTGCATATCAATTAGCTGATACACCACCATCGCGGGCAAGCCCGGCTCCCACAGGGGTGATGGGTGGCTAGCGACTATTCGAACAGGGCATCCAGCGCCTGCTCCAGGCGCGTCACCCCAATCACTTGCAGCCCCGGTGGCATTTCTTTCGGCGCATTGCCCTTGGGCACGATGGCGCGCTTGAAGCCGTGCTTGGCTGCTTCCTTCAGGCGCTCCTGACCGCTGGGCACCGGGCGCACTTCACCCGACAACCCCACCTCGCCGAACACCAGCAAGTCGTGGGGCAACGGCCGGTTGCGCAGGCTGGACATCACCGCCGCCATCAACGCCAGGTCGGACGCGGTTTCCAGCACCTTGACCCCGCCCACCACGTTGAGGAACACGTCCTGGTCATGGGTGGGAATGCCGCCGTGTCGGTGCAATACCGCCAGCAACATCGCCAGGCGGTTCTGGTCCAGGCCCAGGGTGACGCGGCGCGGGTTGGCCAAGTGGCTGTCGTCCACCAGCGCCTGCACTTCCACCAGCATCGGGCGGGTGCCTTCCCACGTTGCCATCACCACACTGCCCGGGACTTCTTCTTGGGCGCGGGTGAGAAAAATCGCCGACGGGTTGGAGACTTCTTTCAAGCCGCGGTCAGTCATGGCGAACACACCCAGCTCGTTGACCGCGCCAAACCGGTTCTTCACCGCCCGCAGCAAGCGCAAGCGGCCGTCGGACTCGCCTTCGAAATACAGCACGGTGTCGACCATGTGTTCCAGCACCCGTGGGCCGGCCAGTGCGCCTTCTTTGGTCACGTGGCCCACCAGGAAAATCGCCGTGCCGCTCTGTTTCGCATAGCGCACCAGCAGCGCGGCACTTTCCCGCACCTGGGACACGCCACCCGGCGCCGATTGCAGTTGTTCGGTGAAAATCGTCTGGATCGAGTCGATCACCATCACCTTGGGCTTTTCCAGGCGCGCGGTGGCGATGATGCTTTCGATGCAGGTTTCGGTCATCACCCGCAGTTGGTCCTGGGGCAAGCCCAGGCGGCGCGCACGCATGGCCACCTGCTGCTGGGATTCTTCGCCGGTGACATACAGCGCCGGCATGCGGCTGGCGATGCTGCACAGGGTTTGCAGCAAGATCGTGGATTTACCGATGCCCGGGTCACCGCCAATCAGCACCACAGAGCCGTCCACCAGGCCGCCGCCCAGCACCCGGTCCAGTTCACCGGAAGCGGTGGAGAAACGCGGGATTTCTTCGACGCTGACTTCGGCCAGGGTCTTGATCTGGGTTTGTTGCCCGGTCCAGCCGGACCGACCGCTGGGGGCCACGGCGCCGCCGCTCTCGATCATGGTTTCGGTCAGGGTGTTCCACGCACCGCATTCCGTGCACTGCCCGGCCCATTTGGGAAAGGTCGCGCCGCACTCCGTGCAGCCATACATGCGCTTGGCCTTTGCCATTTGAGAACCTCCAACCGAAAAACCGCGATGATAGCTCAGCGCGGCGCCGGGGTACGGATTTCACCACTGGCCAAACGCGAAGCACTGTTACCGATCGGGTCTTCGGCGTTGAGGTCGGCGCCCTTGGCTTTCAGTTCGTCGAGCAGTTCCACGCGGTTGAACAGCCCGGCGTACATGGCCGCCGTTTGTCCGGCGCCGTTGCGTTGGTCGGGGTTGCAGTCGGTGGCGAGCAGGCGCTGGGCGATTTTCAGCTCACCCTTGAAGATCGCCCCCATCAAGGCGGTGTTGCCGCGTTTGTCCTGCACGCAGGCATCGGCGCCGGCTGCGAGCAACCGGTCCACGTAGGCACTTTCGCCATGATAAGCGGCGAGAATCAGTGCCGTGTAGCCTTTTTCATCCTGGGTGTTCAGCGAATAGCCGGAGTCGATAAAGGTGTTGAGCATTTCCACGTCGCCACGACGGGCGGCGTCGAAGTAGTAATCCTGTAGTTGTGTCTTCACCGCTTGCGGGTCGGGTGACTCGGCATGCGCGGTAAAAGCCAGCAAGGCTGTGAATAAAGCGATGTAGATACGCATGGGGTTTTCTCCTGCCAGGTGTCGACGCCCATGCGGGCGCCGACGGGGGCCAATCAGTCAGTCAGCTTTTCAGCCAGCGCCTTGACGCGGGCCAGGTCGCCCTTGGCAACTTTGGTCACGCCAGTGCCGTACTCCGGATCAGCTTTATAGAGGAACGACAGGATGATGTGCTTGCTCTCGTCATCGGTGGTGGCCAGGGAGCCGCCGAAGTTGTCGATCAAGTCCTGGCGTTCTTTCTTGTTGAACGAGCGGTACAGGTCGCCGGCCTGCTTGAAGTTCTGCTCACGCTGGATCTTCGCCTGCTGGGTACTGCCCGACAGGGCCGACTGGCTGTAACGCGCGGTTTGCGGCTCTTCCCGTGGCAGCAGGCGGCTTGGCTGGTAGTTCACGCCGGTGGTGGTCTTGCCGAAGTTCATCGCGCCGTCCTGGTTACCGTTGTTGACGGTCACCCGGGGTGCGTTGATCGGCAGTTGCAGGGCGTTTGGCCCCAGGCGGTACATTTGCGTATCGGCGTAGGAGAACACCCGGCCTTGCAGCAGGCGGTCTTCCGACGGCTCGATGCCCGGCACCAGGTTGGCCGGGGCCATGGCCACTTGCTCGGTTTCCTGGAAGACGTTGGCCGGGTTGCGGTTCAGCACCATCTGCCCGACTTTGCGCTCAGGCACGTTTGGCCAGATCTTGGTGGCGTCCAATGGGTCGAAATCAAACTTGGCCAGCTCTTCAGGTTTCAGCACTTGCACATACAGGTCCCACTTGGGGAAGTCGCCCTTGTTAATGTGCGTGACCAAATCGTTGGTCATATGGCTGTAGTCACGGCCCTGTACTTCAGCTACTTGTTTAGGGTCAAGGTTCTTGATGCCTTGCAGGCTCTTCCAGTGGAACTTGACGTAGTGCACTTCGCCCTTGGCATTAATCAACTTGTAGGCATGTACACCGTTACCGTCCATTTCCCGGTAGCTGGCAGGAGTGCCAGAGTCCGAATACAACTCGGTCAGTGTACGAGTCGACTCTGGAACATGGGAGAAGAAGTCAAAGCGACGGGAATCGTCATCAAGGTTAGTGCGCGGGTCTGGTTTAAAGGCGTGAACCATATCCGGGAACTTGATCGCATCGCGAATGAAGAACGTCGGGAAGTTATTACCTACCAGGTCCCAGTTGCCTTCAGCGGTGTAGAACTTGGTAGCAAAGCCGCGGGGGTCACGCAGGGTTTCCGGCGAATGGTTGCCGTGAACGACCGCAGAAAAACGCACAAATACCGGCGAGGCTTCACCGGCGGCAAATACCTTGGCCTTGGTCAGGTCGCTGAGGTTGTCGGTGACGGTGAAGGTACCGTGGGCACCGGTGCCGCGAGCGTGCACAACACGCTCCGGAATCCGCTCGCGATCAAAGCGCTGCAATTTCTGGATCAGTTGCACGTCTTGCAACAGGACCGGGCCATTCGCACCGGCGGTTTGCGAGTTCTGATTGTCACCGACCGCCGCGCCATTGTCGCGCGTGAGGTTGGCGGCGTGTACGGACAGCGAAAGAAGACTGGCGCTCACTACGAGCAACACCCGTCGCGCAGAAATAGGCCCGCGGCTAATAGGGTTTTTCATCGAGGTTTCCTCTGGTTTTTTTAGTGCACATTGAGTTGTGCTTTCCAGAGGCTAGTGACCTGCGAGTCAGAAGATAAATAGAAAAGCCGTACCAACCCGATTAAAAAAATAGTGTGGTAACCCCATGAAATAGCGGGTATTCCGCGCGCGATTGGTGGCACTTTGCAAACTATTTGCGATTTAATGTGTCGATAAAAACGGACACTGTTAGCAGTTGTGTCGAGCAAGCCTCGCCACACTGTCTTACACTGGCTTCTACCTCCTCATCTGTAACAAGGAATAACCTATGGGCGTGTTAAGTGAGTTCAAGGCCTTCGCGGTCAAAGGTAATGTGGTCGACATGGCCGTCGGTATTATCATCGGTGCCGCCTTCGGCAAAATCGTTTCCTCCTTTGTAGGCGACGTAGTGATGCCACCCATCGGCCTGTTGATCGGGGGCGTCGACTTCGGCGACCTGGCCGTAACGCTCAAAGCCGCCCAGGGCGATGCGCCTGCCGTGGTGCTGGCGTACGGCAAGTTCATCCAGAGCGTGATCGACTTTGTGATCGTCGCGTTTGCGATCTTCATGGGTGTGAAGGCCATCAACCGCCTGAAGCGTGAAGAGGCCGTGGCGCCTAGCCTGCCGCCGGTTCCGACCAAGGAAGAAGTGCTGCTGGGGGAGATCCGCGATCTGCTCAAGGCACAGAACAGCAAGCCCGAGTAAGCTCGGCAAATAAAGTAAAGGCGCCTGCAGGGCGCCTTTGTTTTACCAATAGTTTTCTACCGCGACCTGCCCCGGGCGGCGGGTCAGGCTCAGTTGCATGTCACGCTGTTTCAGCAGCTGACGCGTGTCGTCGATCATCTGCGGGTTACCGCAAATCATCACTCTGGAATGCTCAGGGGTCAGCTCCACACCTGCGGCGCGCTCCAACTCGCCATTCTCGATCAGGGTAGTAATCCGACCGTTCAACGCGCCCGGATGTTGCTCACGGGTGACAATCGGAATGTAAGTGAGCTTGTGGGCGTGCTCTGCCAGGTACTCTCGTTCGCCCAGCTCATGGATCAACGACTGGTAAGCCAGCTCCGTTGCTTCGCGGGCACTATAGACGAGGATAATCCGCTCGAATTTCTCCCACACCTCGAAGTCCTGCAGGATCGACAGAAACGGTGCAATACCGGTCCCGGTGCCCAACAGCCACAGATCACGACCATCCACAAACCGGTCCAGGGTCAAAAAGCCCGTGGCCTGGCGCTCCACCAGCAAGGTATCGCCCTCCCGCAGGCGACTCAGCTCACTGGTGAACTCGCCACCTGGTACCACGATGGAGAAGAAATCCAGGTACTCATCAAAGGGCGAGGACACCACCGAATAAGCACGCCACACAATGCTGCCATCGGCCTTGGTCACCCCCAGGCGCACGAATTGCCCGGCGCGAAAGCGAAAGCCCGGGTCTCGGGTAGTGCGCAGGGTAAACAGGCTGGGGGTCAGCGATTGCACGTCGAGCAGGGTCTGGCGGGTGTATTTTTCAGCACTGGCCGTCATGGGAAACTCCATTTGCAGAGGCCCCTAGTGTCCCTCAAAGCAGCGCCTGGAAACACCGATGGTTTGTGCTGGCATTGCCGCTGCGCAGAGGTCTTGGCCAACGATTTTTCCACAAGCACAAATCGGCAAACGCTGGACGGTACTAAACATTTGGCTATTAGCCGCACTTCGACAAGACGCTAGATGATGAAATGCAACTAAATATTAACAAGTAACACTCACAGCAAGCCCTTCAAAAAAATGGAAAAACCTTTATCGCGCTCGGAAACTTGTACACCGATTTTAATTTGTACAGCTACTCTTTGACTAAAAGCACAGCCGAAAATAACAGAATTTTCATTTCGAACTGTAGCCGTTGTCCTACACTAATTTTTCATGTCGTAACCGGGGGGGACTGGAAGTACCCCATGAAAAAACCGTGCACATGGAGCGTTACCGATGATCAACTGGCACAACACTCGCGTTCCCAAACTCGAAGGCGAAAGCGAAATAACCAGTATGTACGAAGCCGCCCTCAACCTTACCTACGAGCTTGGCTTCCAATACTGCGCATTCACCCTTAATTCTCATCTACCCAACAACCAAACGAAAACCGTCAACCTCAACAACTATTCAAATGAGTGGAATACGCTGTACAAACAACAACACTACTTTGATCTGGATCCTGTTGTTGCACACTGCAAACGCTCGGTTCTACCCATCGTCTGGGAAGAGAAAATCTTTTCCTCGGTACCGGACTTATGGGTTCATGCCCAAACCCACGGCCTGAATTTCGGATGGACACAGTCGATCCATGACTTCCAGGGTGTTTTCAGCATGCTGACCTTGGCCCGTACCTCCGTCCCTGTGGGACCTGAAGAACTCTATGAAAAAGCCGGGCAAGTACTCTGGATTTGCCACGCGATGCATGCGGTCGTCGCAAAAAAGTATGCTGACGCTCCTAGCCCGCAAGCCCCCAGTAAATTGACCCCGCGGGAAACCGAAATCCTGCAATGGTCGGCCATGGGCAAGACCGCCTCCGACATCGCCACCATCCTGTGCCTTTCCGAACGCACGGTCGGTTTCCATATCAGCAGTGCAATGAAGAAACTGGGGGTCAGTAACAAGATTGCCGCAGTGATCACGGCAGTGAAATGCGGGTTGTTTTAAACACCGAATGTAATCCAGGGGAAAAAAACGTAACATTTGCGACCAGTTCCCGGTGATGACGCGAGTGCCTGATGAGCCTCCTGTCGCCGTTCACCCCGATGGTTCGCTTACCCAGAGTCTCCCCTGCCATGCCCCTGCTCGACAGCCCCTTCGCCCAACTCGACCTGATCCGTCAGCCAGAACAGCACAACGACCCGCTGCAAGCGTTTGATGCAGCCGATGAGTACTTGCTCAGCTACCTGGCGGAACAACAGCTGACGCCGGCGACCCGCGTACTGGTGCTCAACGACAGTTTCGGCGCCCTGGCAGCCAGCCTCGAAGGGCGTGTGCAGTTGACATCCAGTGGTGACTCGTTCCTCGGTGCCCTGGGCCTGGAGAAGAACCTGGCGCGCAACGGCAAGACCTTCGACGCGGTAACGTTCCTGCCCGCCAGCCAGACCCCAGCCGGGCCGTTCGACCGCGTACTGATCCGCGTGCCGAAGACTCTGGCCCTGCTCGAAGAACAACTGATTCGCCTGCAAGGCCAGCTGGCACCTGGCGCCGAGGTCATTGCTGGGGCGATGATCAAGCACTTGCCTCGCGCCGCCGGTGAATTGCTGGAGCGCTTTATCGGGCCGATGCACGCCTCTCTTGCGGTCAAGAAGGCCCGCCTGCTGATCGCCACCCTGGCCGACCGGCCGCACGCAGTATCGCCCTACCCGACGCGCTACAGCCTGGACACCCCGGCCATCGAACTGCTCAACCACGCCAACGTGTTCTGCCGCGAAGGCCTGGACATCGGCACCCGGGCCTTCCTGCCGCACTTGCCACAAAACCTGGGCAGCGCCCACGTGGCAGACCTGGGATGCGGCAACGGTGTGTTGGCGATTGCCAGCGCGCTGCAAAACCCCGAGGCGCAGTACACGCTGGTGGATGAGTCCTATATGGCGGTGCAATCGGCCGCCGAGAACTGGCGCGCGGCCCTGGGCGAGCGCGACGTGCTGATTCGCCCCGGCGACGGCCTGGCCGATCAGGAGCCGCAATCACTAGACGTGGTGCTGTGCAATCCGCCGTTCCACCAGCAGCAAGTGGTGGGTGATTTCCTCGCCTGGCGCATGTTCCAGCAGGCACGGGAAGCGCTGGTAGTGGGCGGCGCCCTGTATATCGTCGGCAACCGCCACTTGGGTTATCACAGCAAGCTGGCGCGTTTGTTCCGCGGTGTCGAGCAAGTGGCGGCCACGCCGAAGTTCGTGATTCTCAAGGCGCGCAAATAAAAAAGCCCTCCATAAAGGAGGGCAATATTTACAACGGGATGTCAGTGGGTGGTCAGGCCCGCGGCATTCATGAACATGCGCATCAGGCTGGCCACCACGAACAGGGCCAGGACGCTGCCGGTCCAGATCATCGCCAGCCAGCCCAGGCGTTGCCAGAGCGGCTTTTTCTCGGCCTGTTCGATGTCGTGCAACGAAGGTTTGCCGGACATGAGTCAATCCTCCTAGTGATAACCGTCTTCGTGGGTGACCTTGCCGCGGAACACGTAGTAGCTCCAGAAGGTGTAGCCCAGGATGAACGGGATGATGAACAAGGTGCCCACCAGCATGAAGCCCTGGCTTTGCGGCGGCGCGGCGGCGTCCCAGATCGATACCGATGGCGGGATGATATTCGGCCACAGGCTGATCCCCAGACCGCTGTAGCCGAGGAAGATCAGCACCAGCGTCAGCAGGAACGGCGTGTAGTGCGCATTCCGGGCCACGGCGCGAATCAGGCCGTACATGGTCACCAGCACCAGGATCGGCACCGGCAGGAACCAGAACAGATTCGGCAGGGTGAACCAGCGCGAGGCGATTTCCGGATGAGCCAGCGGCGTCCACAGGCTGACGATACCGATCACCGCCAGCACCACGAATGCCAGGGGCCGCGCGAGGTTGTGCATTTTCTCCTGCAAGCTGCCTTCCGTCTTCATGATCAGCCAGGTGCAACCCAGCAGCGCATACGCCACGATCAAGGCCACCCCGCAGAACATCGTGAACGGCGTCAGCCAATCCAGTGAACCGCCGGCAAACTGGCGGTCGACCACCGGGATACCATCGATGAACGCCCCCAGCGCCACGCCCTGGAAGAACGTCGCCGCCAGCGAGCCGCCGATGAAGGCCTTGTCCCACAGGTGACGCTTGTCGTCCTTGGCCTTGAAGCGGAATTCAAACGCCACGCCGCGAAAGATCAGCCCGATCAGCATCAGCATCAGCGGCAGGTACAGCGCCGAGAGCACCACCGAATAAGCCAGCGGGAAGGCGCCAAACAACGCCGCGCCGCCGAGTACCAGCCAGGTTTCGTTGCCGTCCCACACGGGGGCGACGGTGTTCATCATCACGTCACGGTCAGTCTTGCCCGGGATGAACGGGAAGAGAATGCCGATCCCCAGGTCGAAGCCGTCCATGACCACGTACATCATGATGCCGAAGATGATGATCACGGCCCAGATCAGCGGAAGATCAATACCCATGGCTCAGTTCCCCTTGTTCAAGGTGTCGCCGTGATCGGCATCGGCACTGTCATCAGCCGCCGACAACGGACGCGCCGGTGTGCGTTTCTGCCCAGGGCCACCGTGAGTAGGCTCGGTGCTTTCGTGGGTCACAGGCCCTTTGCGCACCAGGCGCATCATGTAGCCCAGGCCCGCGCCGAACAGCGCGAAATACACCACCACAAACAACACCAACGTGATGCTCATCTGCGCAAAGCTGTGGTTGGACGAAGCATCCGCCGTGCGCATCAGCCCGTAGACCACCCACGGCTGCCGGCCGATTTCGGTGGTGAACCAACCGGCGAGAATCGCGATCAGGCCGGACGGGCCCATCCACAGCGCCAGGTACAGGAACGGCTTGGACGTGTACATCTTGTCGCCACGGCGCAGCCAGAGGCTGAACAGGCCGGTGAAAATCATCAGGAAGCCCAGGCCCACCATGACCCGGAACGACCAGAACACGATGGTCGAATTCGGACGATCCTCAGGCGGAAAGTCCTTGAGGGCCGGCACCTGCTTGTCCAGGGAGTGAGTCAGGATCAGGCTGCCGAGGTACGGGATTTCCACCGCGAACTTGGTTTTTTCAGCTTTCATGTCCGGCCAGCCGAACAGGATCAACGGCGTGGGCTCGTCGCCGATATTCTCCCAGTGGCCTTCAATCGCGGCGATCTTCGCCGGCTGATGCTTGAGGGTATTCAGGCCATGGAAGTCACCGATGACCGCCTGGATCGGCGCGACAATCAGCGCCATCCACATCGCCATCGACAGCATGGTGCGGATCGCCGGGTTGTCCTTGCCGCGCAGCAAGTGCCAGGCCGCCGAAGAACCGACGAAGAACGCGGTCGCGACGAAGGCAGCCGTGGCCATGTGCATCAGGCGGTAGGGGAACGACGGGTTGAAAATCACGGCCAGCCAGTCGGTAGGAATCACCCGGCCATCAATGATTTCAAAACCCTGTGGCGTCTGCATCCAGCTGTTGGAGGCGAGAATCCAGAAAGTCGAGATCAGCGTGCCGACGGCCACCATCACCGTGGCGAAGAAGTGCAGCTTGCGTCCGACCTTGTTCCAGCCAAACAGCATGACCCCCAGGAAGCCGGCTTCAAGGAAGAATGCCGTGAGCACTTCATAGGTCAGCAACGGCCCCGTGACGGCACCGGCGAAGTCCGAGAAGCGGCTCCAGTTGGTGCCGAACTGATAGGCCATGACCAGACCGGAGACCACGCCCATGCCGAAGTTGACGGCAAAGATCTTCGACCAGAAATGGTAGAGGTCACGGTAGGTGTCGTTGTTGGTCTTGAGCCACAGGCCTTCCAGCACCGCAAGGTAACTGGCCAGGCCGATGGTGATGGCCGGGAACAGGATATGGAATGAGATGGTGAACGCGAATTGAATTCGGGCGAGATCTAGCGCCTCCAAACCGAACATAAGTCTTCCTCTGTCAGGTAATACAGAATGCTGGCTGGAGGCCTGCACCCACTGCCCCCACGGATATGGAGTGTGGCGAATTCAAATTCGTTTCTTTTTATAACCAACCACGCAGGGATTCTGGCCTTGCGGCCGCCAGAGCAATCCCGGCGAAGGTTTTGATCTGGATCAAGCATTGCTGAAAGAGTAGTCCCATTTTCGCGAGAGCAAGGCGTGGTCTTTTGCCGCGTGACAGGTTGCCTCAGTGGCGAGTAAGGGTTGTGTGGGGGGAGATTGGGCTTGCGTTGGGTGTATATCCGTTATTTGGGTGATGGCTGGTATTGGTTCCGCTCTTACAGCGGCTCACTTTTGAAAAGCGCAAAAGTAAGCAAAACGCTCTTGCCCCACCACTCGGCACCTCGCCTAGGCTCGGTGTGCCCTCAGCTCCGGCAGCACGAAGCGGGCCGCCGCGACGGGGCGTCCCTGCCCCGTCGCGGCTAAACCGGCGTCCTGCCGGTTTACCCGCTCCGTACTGCCTACGTTCGGCCAGCGTGGTTTAACGGGGCGCCTAAGATCAAGATCAAAAGCAGATCAAGGGCACAGCGGCCTACAGGCCGGCTTGAGTGTGGTGAAGCAACAGCAACAGCAACAGCAAAATCAGAAACTAAAGCGGGCACGGTCCAAATGTGGGAGCGGGCTTGCTCGCGAAGGTCGTTAACGATGACGCGGGCATTCTGATTCAACGCGGCGTTCTCAGGTTTTTCGCGAGCAAGCCCGCTCCCACAGAAAAGCAGCCCTGCTTTCGCTCTTGATCTTGCCTCTGCTTCTCACACTCAAGCCGGCCGGTAGGCCGCTGTGCTCTGGCTTTTGATCTGCTTTTGATTTTGATCTGCGGGCCCCGTTAACCACGATGGCCGCAAGCAGGCACGGTGGAGCGGGTAAATCGGCAGGGAAGCCGATTTAGCCGCGCCGGGCCATGGATGGCCCGGCGCGGCGGCCCGCGGAATCGGGCCGGAGTGCGGGCATGCCGAGCCTAGGCGAGGCACCGAGTGGTGGGGCAAAGACCTTTTGGTTACTTTTGGCTGGGCCGGCATTCCGGGCGTTTGCCAAAAGTGACCCGCTGTAAGAGCGGAACCATAGGTGGCCGTTACCGAAGAAACGGATATGTACTCAGCCAGACTGAACATATCTCATCCCCCCAACCCACCACGCAACTATTGGTTACAAGTTGGTGATAACCTCACCGTTCCCCCACCCAGACCCGTCTCCCCGATGCCCAGTGAACCCGCGCTGCTGTTACGTCATCACCGCCCTTTCATCGCGTTCTGGCTGGCGCGGATCTTCACCGCCAGCGGCTTCCAGATGCTCACCGTGGCCATCGGCTGGAACCTCTACCAACTGACCGGCAACGTGCTGGACCTGGGTTTGGTCGGCCTGGTGGAATTCGTGCCGCGGGTGCTGTTCATGCTGCACACCGGCCATGTGGCCGACCGCTATGAACGGCGCAAGGTCGCAGCCATCTGCCAAACCGTTCAAGCGTTGATCGCGCTGTCCCTGGCGATCGGCGGACTGACCGGCAATGTCACCCGCGAGATGATTTTTATCCTGGCGTTCCTGCTGGGCGCAGCCCGCTCGTTTGAAATGCCCACCACCCAGGCCATGCTGCCGAGCATCGTGCCCACCGCACTGTTTCCCCGCGCGGTGGCGTCGTCGCAGTCGGCACAGCAATTGGCCACCATCGTGGCGCCGGCTCTGGGCGGTTTGTTATACGCCTTCGGCAGCGTCTGGGTGTACGGCCCCACGGTGGTGCTGTACCTGATTGCCTGTGTGCTGACCCTGAACCTGCCGGCACGCCAGACGCCCTTGAACAAGGCCAAGGCGACCATGGACTCGTTGCTGGCCGGGATCCGCTTTATCCGCAGCCGTCCGGACATTCTCGGGGCGATTTCCCTGGACCTGTTTGCCGTACTGCTGGGCGGCGCCACCGCGTTGCTGCCGGTGTTTGCCAAGGACATTCTGCTGACCGGCCCATGGGGCCTCGGGCTGCTGCGTTCGGCGCCAGCGGTCGGGGCATTGTTGATGTCGTTGTGGCTGGCACGGTTTGCCGTGGACCGGCATGTCGGGCGAATCATGTTTACGGCGGTTGGGGTGTTTGGCGTAGCCACCATTGGATTCGGCCTGTCGACCTCGTTCTGGTTCTCCCTGGCCGTGCTGGTGGTATTGGGCGCAGCGGACATGATCAGCATGGTGATCCGCGCCTCGTTCGTGCAACTGGAAACCCCGGATGAAATGCGCGGCCGGGTGAGCGCGGTCAACGGGCTGTTTATCGGCGCGTCGAATCAGTTGGGCGAGTTTGAGTCCGGGATTACCGCCCACTGGTTCGGCACCGTACCCGCCGTGGTCATGGGCGGCATCGGCACGCTGTTGGTGACCGGGGTCTGGATCAAACTGTTCCCGACCCTGGCCAACCGCGACCGCATGCATGTGCCGGTGGAAGAACCCGCCAAGGTTTAGAACACCTTGTCGAGGGTGACGGGAAAGTCCCGCACCCGCTTGCCGGTGGCGTGATACACCGCGTTGGCCACCGCCGCTGCAACCCCGACAATCCCGATCTCGCCGACGCCCTTGGAACCCAGGGCGTTGACGATCTCGTCGTGTTCTTCGACAAACAGCACATCAATCTCGCCGATATCCGCGTTTACCGGGATGTGGTACTCGGCCAGGCTGTGGTTCATATAGCGGCCTAATTGATGGTCAATTTGGGTCTCCTCATGCAACGCCATGCCGATGCCCCAGACCACACCGCCGAGAATCTGGCTGCGGGCCATCTTCGGATTAACCACCCGCCCGGCCGCAACCGCACTGACCACCCGGCTGACCTTGATCGTGCCCAGGTCCTCATCCACCCGCACTTCGACGAACACTGCTGAATGCGTGGCTGAGGCATAGCCTTCGCGCTGTTTGCCTGGCTCGCAGTCAACCTGCACTTCCAGTGCTTGCTCGCCGCTGTCCTGCACCAATTGCGCCAGGGAGATGCGCTGGTCCCCGGCATGCAACTGGCCATTCTCGAAGCGCGCCGACTCTGCATCTTTAAAAGCCGGATACGTCTTGCGCGCAATATCCAACAGCTTGGCATTCAACGCCTCGCACGCCTGCTGCACCGCGCTGCCCACCGACGACACGGTAAACGAGCCACCCTGCAACGGCGCCGTCGGCAATGATGAATCCCCCAGCAGAAACGTCACGTCGCCTACCGGTACGCCGCTGGCCTGGGCCGCAATCTGGGTCATGACCGTGTAAGTGCCGGTGCCGATATCGGTGGTGGCACTGCTGACCGTGAGTTTGCCCAGGTGATCGATTCGCGCCTTGGCGCTGGCCTTCATTTGCATCGCTTCCCATACGCCGCCGGCCATGCCCCAACCGATCAGTTGGCGACCGTCGCGCATGCTCCGTGGTTCCGGGTTGCGCTGGCTCCAGCCGAAACGCTCGGCACCTTCGCTGTAGCACTCACGCAGGGCTTTGCTGGACCAGGGCTTGTCTTCGTTCTGATTGCGCTCGGCGTAGTTAATCAGCCGCAGTTGCACCGGGTCGATGCCCAGGGCGCAGGCCAGTTCGTCCATGGCGCACTCCAGGCCGATCACCCCGAGCGCCGCGCCGGGCGCGCGCATGTCCAACGGCGTGAACACATCCAGCGGCACCAGTTTGTAGGTCAACAGCACGTTATCGCAGTGATAGAGCATGCCGCTCCACTCCACCACGTGCTCACTGAAATCCTCGAAGCGCGAGGTCTGGCCGATGGCGGTGTGGCCCAGGGCGAGCAAGCGACCATTCGCGGCTGCGCCCAATTGCAGGCGCTGCAAGGTGCGCGGGCGATAGCCAAAAGTGAACATCTGCTGGCGTGTAAGAGTGACGCGCACCGAACGCTTCAGGGCCAGCGATGCCATGACTGCCAGCGGCAGTTGGTACTGCGGCCGCAAGCCTGAACCGAAGGCACCACCGACAAACGCAGCGAAGATTCGCACCTGGCTCTTATCCAGGCCGAAGACTTTCTGCACGTAAGCCTGGCAGTTCTGCGGGCCCTGGGTCTTGTCGTGGATATGCAAGGTGCCGTCCGGCTGATACAGCACGGTGCTGGCGTGTGGCTCCATCGGGTTGTGGTGCTCGATGGGCGTGCTGTAGTGCAGGTCCAGGCTCGTGGCGGCGCCGGTCCATTCAGCCTGGAAGTTGCCGCGCGGCTTGGGCGGTGTTTGCGGCGATGGGTGGGCCTGGTCCTGCAAGGCCAACAGGTCGGTCTCGGAGGGCTCGGCGGCATATTCGATCTCAACCAAAGAGCCGGCATGACGCGCCAATTCCAGGTTATCGGCAATCACCAATGCCAACGGCTGGCCGCTATACAGCACGCGGTCGTTGTACAGCGGGCGAAATGGCGAGCCGTCGGCGGCATCGGCATCGGCG
The DNA here is from genome assembly GCF_011765255.1 of Pseudomonas sp. AN3A02. Classification (NCBI taxonomy): domain Bacteria; kingdom Pseudomonadati; phylum Pseudomonadota; class Gammaproteobacteria; order Pseudomonadales; family Pseudomonadaceae; genus Pseudomonas; species Pseudomonas sp. AN3A02. Next base: position 84,534 of record NZ_JAARNI010000010.1, on the reverse strand, counting down.
TAGCTGTCGTCGTAACTGGCGAGTTTCGGGCGGTTGAGGTGATCAAGCACCATCACTACCCCGGGCAGCGCCAGGGCTTTGGAAGCATCGATGCGGACAACCCGGCCCTTGGCGATGTTGCTCGACACCACACTGCCGTGCAGCAGGCCATCCTCGGGGAATTCCCCGGCATATCGCGCTTGCCCGGTCACTTTGAGCAGACCGTCCACCCGGTCCAACGGCTTGCCGATCGCACTCATGATGTGGCTCCCGCAACAGCGGCATCGCTCAGGGCACGAATGATCGCGCGGCGTGCCAGTTTGATCTTGAAGCCGTTGTGCTCCAGCGGCTCGGCGTCCAGCAGCAAGGTTTCGGCGGCAGTGCTGAAGGTTTCGCGGCTGACGGACTGGCCGATCAGCGCGGCTTCCACCGCGCGATCACGCCAAGGCTTGTGGGCGACGCCGCCCAGGGCAAGGCGCGCATCTACGATCACATCGCCTTCCAGTTCCAACGCTGCCGCAACGGATACCAAAGCGAATGCATAAGAAGCGCGGTCACGGATCTTCAGGTAGTGGCTGTGGGCAGCCAGGTGGTCAGCGGGCAACTCGATCGCAGTGATCAACTCATCATCGGCCAACTGGTTATCCCGCTGGGGTGCATCGCCCGGCAGTCGGTGGAAGTCGGCGAACTCGATGACCCGCGCACCGCCCCGACCCTGCACATGCACCCTGGCATCCAGCGCGGCCAGGGCCACGCACATGTCCGAAGGATGGGTGGCGACACACTGATCGCTGGCGCCGAGAATCGCGTGAATGCGGTTCAAGCCAACCCGCGCCGGGCAACCGCTGCCGGGCTCGCGTTTGTTGCAGGGCACGGCGGAATCATAGAAGTAGTAGCAGCGGGTGCGTTGCAACAGGTTGCCGCCGGTGCTGGCCATGTTGCGCAATTGCGGCGAGGCGCCGGCGAGGATGGCTTGGGACAACAACGGGTAGCGTTGTTCGATCAGTGGGTGCCACGCGAGGTCGGCGTTGCTCACCAGGGCGCCGATCATCAGGCCGCCTTCGGTGGTTTCTTCCACGTCACGAAGCGGCAGGCCGGTGATATCGATCAGGTGCTCGGGGCGGCTGATGTTTTCTTTCATCAAGTCCAACAGGTTGGTACCACCGGCAATAAACCGCGATTCCGGACTGACCAGGTGCACCGCCTCCTGCACATCCAGCGGTTTGCTGTAATGGAAGGGATTCATTGCTCACCTCCCTGCGCACGGCACGCCGGCAAGGCTTCTTCGATGGCATCGCGGATGTTGTTGTAGGCGCCGCAGCGGCACAGGTTGCCGCTCATCAGTTCCTGGATTTGCGCGGTGTCGTGGGCACGGCCTTCACGGGCCAGGCCCACCGCCGAGCAAATCTGCCCCGGCGTGCAGTAACCACACTGAAAGGCGTCGTGTTTGATAAAGGCCTTTTGCATCGGGTGCAGGTCTTCGCCCGAGGCCAGGCCTTCGATGGTGGTCAATTCGGCACCGTCGCACATAACCGCCAGGGTCAGGCACGCGTTCACCCGTTTACCGTTGAGCAACACGGTGCAGGCGCCGCACTGGCCGTGGTCGCAGCCCTTCTTGGTGCCGGTCAGGTCCAGTTGCTCGCGCAGCAGGTCCAGCAGGGTGGTCCAGGGCAATACATCCAGTTGGATGTCCCGGCGATTGAGGGTCATGCGTATCGGATGGCTGACGAACGGCTTGGCCGCCGCGCCGGTGGGGGTCGCGCTCATAAACACCTCACGGATTGGTGTGCAATCGCGGCGTTCGGAAAAGTCGCCGTCTTAGCGGTCCGACTTCCGGAGTTTATGAGCGTTCAAGGCAATTGATGGGTGGCGATCAGCGAATGCTGAGAGTGGTGACCAATTGGTTGCGCGGTGGGTTGATCGAGGTGTTGCTGTACTGGAACGTGCCGCCGGCTTCGACTTCCAGTTGGAACGTATAGATGTAGCCCATCAACGTTCCCGCGCCGCTGCACGCCTGGCTGATGGAGCCGACCTGGCAGATGGCGGTGCTGGTGCCGGACACCGGCGCGCCGTCGAAAAACGCCTGGGAGCTGTTGCCCAGGCCGACTTCCATCACGTACACCAGCGTCTGCCCACGGTGCGTGCACATCTGGGTGCTGGCCGCCCGTTCAGGGATGGTTTCCGTGCAATTGGCCGACTGCACCTTGAACACCCTCACCTCGCTCAACGCCGGTGCAGGCGCGCCCCACGCCGGTGCTGCACCGAGCCACAGGCCGATACAACCGAACAGAGCTAGACTCCAGGCGCTGGCTTTTTTCATGCTGTCGATGACCCTGTAATAAACGTCGGCGCAGTATGCCTCAAGGCCATGATCAAGCCTATGCGCCACTGGCCCTCGGCTGCTGGTATGATGCGCCGCTTTTTCCGATCCTCTCTGGAACCACAGCCGCTTGGCGCAGTTTGTGCTTTGACTTAGAGGTCAACAAATAACGACGCAAAATAGCGTCACAGGGAGCAGGCATGCTGGAAAAGCTGTTTCAACTCAAGGCACACAACACGAATGTGCGCACCGAGATTCTCGCGGGCGTCACCACCTTCCTGGCCATGGCCTACATCCTGTTCGTCAACCCGAGCATCCTCGGCGAGACCGGCATGGACAAGGGCGCGGTCTTTGTCGCGACCTGCCTGGCGGCGGCCATCGGTTCCACCGTGATGGGCCTGATCGCCAACTACCCGATTGCCCTGGCACCGGGCATGGGCCTCAACGCGTTCTTCACCTACACCGTCGTCCTGCACATGGGCCATACCTGGCAAGTGGCGCTGGGTGCCGTGTTCATCTCGGCGGTGCTGTTCTTCCTGCTGTCGATCTTCCGCATCCGCGAATGGATCATCAACAGCATCCCGCTGCCGCTGCGCTCGGCGATTGCGGCGGGTATCGGCCTGTTCCTGGCGTTGATCGCCCTGCACAACGCCGGCATCGTGGTCAGCAACCCGGCCACCATGGTGGGCCTGGGCGACCTGAAACAACCGGCACCGATCCTCGCCACCCTCGGCTTCGCGCTGATCGTTGCGCTGGAAGCCCTGAAAGTGCGCGGCGCCGTGTTGATCGGCATCCTGGTGGTGACCATCGCCTCCATCGCTCTGGGTTTTACCCCGTTCGGCGGCGTGATGTCGATGCCACCTTCGCTGGCCCCGACCTTCCTGCAACTGGACATCAAAGGCGCCCTGGACATCGGCCTGGTGAGCGTGATCTTCGCGTTCCTGTTCGTCGACCTGTTCGACAACTCCGGCACCCTGATCGGCGTCGCTAAGCGCGCGGGTCTGATGGGCAAAGACGGCCACATGCCGAAAATGGGCCGTGCGCTGATCGCTGACAGTACCGCGGCCATGGCCGGCTCGCTGCTGGGCACCTCGACCACCACCAGCTACATCGAATCGGCTGCGGGCGTGAGCGCCGGTGGCCGTACCGGTTTGACCGCGGTTGTGGTCGCGATCCTGTTCCTGCTGGCGCTGTTCTTCTCGCCACTGGCGGCCAGCGTTCCGGCCTTCGCCACCGCACCGGCGCTGTTGTTTGTTGCCGTACTGATGACCTCGGGCCTGGCCGAAATCGACTGGGACGACATCACCGTCGCCGCGCCGGTGGTGATCACCGCCCTGGCGATGCCATTCACTTATTCCATCGCCAACGGCATTGCCTTCGGTTTCATCGCCTGGACCGCCATCAAGCTGCTTTCGGGCCGCTACCGTGAGCTGAACCCGGCGCTGGTGATCCTGTCGATTCTGTTCGTGATCAAGCTGGGCTGGTTCAACGCATGACTTTTGACGCCGCAAGCTACACCGTTCAACTGGAAGAAAAGGTCACGCGCTTGCGTGACCTGCTGGCGCCGTTCGACGCGCCGGAGCCTCAGGTTTTCGACTCGCCGTTGCAGAACTTCCGCTTGCGGGCGGAGTTCCGCCTGTGGCGCGAAGAGGGTCAGCGCCACTACGCGATGTTCTCCCAGGACGACAAGCGCACGCCGATCCTCATCGAAGAGTTCCCGATTGCCAGCCTGCGCATCAACCAGTTGATGCCGCAGCTCAAGGCCGCCTGGCAAGCCAGCGCCGCCCTGAGCCACAAGCTGTTCCAGGTGGAGTTCCTCACCACCCTGGCCGGCGACGCGATGATCACCCTGTGTTATCACCGCCCGCTGGATGAGCATTGGCATACGGCAGCGAATAAGCTGGCGGCTGATCTGAATGTCAGCATCGTCGGCCGTTCGAAGGGCAAGCGTGACGTGATCGGCCGCGATTACGTGGTCGAGAAACTCGACGTCGGCGGTCGCACCTTCAGCTATCGCCAGCCTGAAGGCGCGTTCACCCAGCCCAACGGCACCGTGAACCAGAAGATGCTCAACTGGGCGTACGACGCTTTGGGCGAGCGCAGTGATGACTTGCTCGAGCTGTATTGCGGCAACGGCAACTTCACCCTGCCCCTGGCCACCCGCGTGCGCAAAGTGCTGGCCACCGAAATCAGCAAGACCTCGGTGAATGCAGCCCTGAGCAACCTCGATGAAAACGCGGTGGATAACGTCACCCTGGTGCGCTTGTCTGCTGAAGAACTGACCGAAGCCCTGAACGAAGTGCGGCCGTTCCGACGCCTGCACGGCATCGACCTCAAGAGCTACGAATTTGGCAGCGTGTTCGTCGACCCGCCGCGTGCCGGGATGGACCCGGACACCTGCGAGCTGACCCGGCGCTTCGAGAACATCCTGTACATCTCCTGCAACCCGGAGACGCTGGCGGCGAACATTGCGCAACTGCATGACACGCACCGGATTACCAAGTGCGCGTTGTTTGACCAGTTTCCGTGGACGCACCATATGGAATCGGGTGTGTTGCTGACACGGCGGTAAGTAACCAGGTGTGGGAGCTGTCCAGCTCTCACATTGGATCCTCATACATCAGTTGAATCAGCGTCCTCCAAAACCTCCTTGCGTGGCCGGCCGCCCTTCTTGCCATTGGCTCGGGCGGCGGCGGATTTGGCAGCGCTGCTCTTGCGACCGTTGCTGGAGGCTACCAGGCTCGTAGCCAGGGCCATTAACGGCTGGCTTGTGGCGATAAGGCCCGTGATGGAAACATCCAGGTCCTGGGCCTCACAGCAAAGCGCCTTTCCACCAAAACCGACCTCCAATTGCTGGAAATCCTGCAAGCTGAACCCTTCGAATTCCGGCAGCCCCGCCACAGGCAACATGACGCGACTGCCGTCGCTGAAACCAATGGATATGCAGTCATTTTCATAACGCACATTGCTGGCGTTAGCGTACAGACGCGTTGACCTGCGTCCTCGGTCTATTGCCTTGTCGATATCGGCCTCGGTGATCGGTACATACGGTAAAACTTTGGCCTTTAGGATTTTTTTCATAAATCGATCTCCACAAAACCCGGCGCCCTGACCAGATTCAAAATTGTTTTCTGCCCCACAACATCGTGCCGGGCACGTGCAATCACATAAACGCCCCGCTGAATGATCAACCCGGGCAACACCTCACCGGCTTCCCAATCCCAGGAACGGTTTTCCAGGCAGACCGTTTGCAGTTTTTCCCACCAGATCCTTCGCGCCCGCGCCAGGTAATGCGGTTGCATGAGGGTGTGGCGAATCCCTTCAAGAATCGACACCGATGGCCGACGCCGTTCGGGGTCTACATCCCACAACGCCACATGCCCATCCAGAAAACTGAAACGAAACCGCGCATCCCATTCCTTGCCGGCCACATGCACATGAGGCGGGCAATGCTCATCCCTGAGAAACACCGCAATCACATGTCCTTTGTAAGTGCCTACCTTCATCGTAACCCATCCGTTAGGTTATTTTCCGCCAGGTAACACTTTTCCTCATGCACCCGACAACCGGCTCCTCTTGCTGGAGATACCGTCACAGGCTAGTTGCAGGCGCTAGTTCGTCGACTGCCGGGTTGTAACCGCTCATGGAAAGAGGGAACAACGCCCAGAAAACGAGCCACCGAGTTACACCTGCTTTCAATTGGCGTTCGGTAATCGAACGGTTCCCACCCAGGCGATTGACCAAATTAACCATCCAGTACATTTTATCGGCATACATAAAAACAACAGTGGAGAACCCTTCATGCCCCCTATCGTGCTGGTGCTCAACGGCCCCAATCTCAACCTGCTCGGCACTCGCGAGCCCGCCACTTATGGCCACGAAACCCTGGCCGACGTCGCCGCCCTGTGTGGCCGCAGCGCTGAACAGCTCGGACTGAAAGTCGAATTCCGCCAAACCAACCACGAAGGCGAATTGCTGGACTGGATCCACGGCGCCCGCGCCCGTTGTGCCGGCATCGTGATCAACCCGGCGGCCTGGACCCACACCTCGGTGGCGATCCGCGACGCACTGGTGGCCAGTGAAGTGCCGGTGATCGAAGTGCATTTGTCCAACGTGCATGCCCGGGAAGCCTTCCGTCATCACTCGTTTGTGTCGCCGATTGCCAAGGCGGTGCTGGCCGGTTTTGGCAGCCATGGTTATCACCTGGCCCTCGAACATTTCAGCAAGACCTTGAAGGGATGAACCCGGTGTCCAAACGTCGAATTCTCGCCGGCCTGATAGGCGCCGGCATCCAGGCTTCCCGCACCCCGGCCCTGCACGAGCGCGAAGGTGACGCCCAGGGCTTGCGTTACCTGTATCGGCTGATCGACCTCGATCAGTTGCAGACAGATACCCGCGCCCTGCCCGACCTGTTGATGGCTGCCGAGCAGATGAACTTCACCGGCTTGAACATCACCTACCCGTGCAAGCAGGCGATCCTGCCGCTGCTGGACGAACTGTCGCCCGAAGCGCGGGGCATCGGCGCGGTGAATACCGTGGTGCTTTGCGACGGTAAACGCATCGGCCACAACACCGACTGCCTGGGCTTTGCCGAAGGTTTTCGTCGCGGCTTGAATGATGTGGCTCGCACGTTCGTGGTGCAGATGGGCGCGGGCGGTGCCGGGGCGGCAGTGGCCCATGCGCTGCTGGGCGAAGGCGTGGAACGCTTGAGTATCTTCGACGTGGATGCCGAACGCGCCCGCAGCCTGGCGGACAACCTCAACCAGCATTTCGGCGCTGGTCGGGCCCAGGCCGGCAATGACCTGGAAAGCGCCATGGCCGAAGCCGACGGCCTGGTGAACACCACGCCGATGGGCATGGCCAAGCTACCGGGCATGCCCGTACCGCTGGACACCTTGCGCGCCGACTTGTGGGTAGCGGAGATTGTGTATTTCCCGCTGGAAACCGAACTGCTGCGCAACGCCCGTGCCTTGGGCTGCCGCACCCTGGATGGCGGCAACATGGCGGTGTTTCAGGCGGTGAAGGCGTTTGAGTTGTTCACTGGCGAAGTGGCGGATGCCGAGAGAATGCTCGCGCACTTCGGAAGCATGAACATCTAGCTGCAGAAACGGGATCAAAAATGTGGGAGCGGGCTTGCTCGCGAATGCGGTGGCTCAGTAAAACATCCGGTGGCTGACACTCCGCATTCGCGAGCAAGCCCGCTCCCACATTTGACCGAGTTGTTCCATTAACTGTGTCAGCTCAGGCCTGCAAATAGCGCAACACCGACTCGCAGATCATCGCCCGATGCCGCTGCTTGACCGCCTCATCCGACAACTCGATCTGAAAGATCTCGCTGAAGGTGTGGCGGTTGGACACTCGATAAAAGCTGAACGAGTTGATCAGCAAGTGCACGTCCAGCGGCTCCAGCCCTTCACGGAACAACCCCATCTCCGCACCCCGGCGCAACGTAGTGCCGAGGGCTTCGAGGATGTTGCTGTTCATCGCCTTGATGGACGTCGACTGCTTTACGTACTCGGCGTTGTGGATGTTTTCGATGCTCACGATCCGCACAAAATCCACGTTCTGATCGTGGTGATCAAAGGTGAATTCCACCAGCCGGCGAATCGCTTCCCGGGGCTCCAGGGCCGTCAGCTTCATCCGGGTCTCGGTGTTGCGAATGTCGCCGTAGAGCTTCTCCAGCACCTCGACGTAGAGCTGCTCCTTGCTGCCGAAGTAGTAATAGATCATGCGCTTGGAGGTCTGGATACGCTCCGCGATCGCGTCCACTCGGGCGCCGGACAGGCCCTGCTGAACAAACTCGACGATGGCTTCCTGGAGAATGTTCTCGCGGGTCTTTTCCGGATTGTTCTTGCGGCTCTTGCGCGGCGCAGTGGCCGCGGCGGGAAGCTCGGAAGTCAGGGTCATGGTGCGCTCACGGCCTTAGGTGCAGGCGGTGATTATGGGCCGCGCCGTACGCCGAAGGAAGCGCCAGCACCTTACAACCTGGCCTGGCGCGCCGCACCGCTGCGGGACTTGGCCATGGCCGCCAGGCGCACCGCCACGTTGGCCGCGCCGTAACCGGTGTAACCGTTCTTGCGCTGGATGATCTCGAAGAAAAACCGGCCTTCGAACGGCTCGGTGTAAACGTGAAACAGCTCACCGCCCTGGGCATCGCGGTCGTACAGCACGTTGTAGTACGCCAGCTGGCTGAGGAACTCGTCGTCGAAATCAAACCGCGCTGCCAGGTCATCGTAGTAGTTCAGCGGAATATCCAGCAGCGGCACGCCGGCGTCCTTGGCTCGGCTGACCTCGGCGAAAATGTCTGCGCAGTCGAAGGCAATGTGGTGCACGCCCGAGCCTCGATAGCTCGACAGCGCGTGGGAAATCGCGGTGTTGCGGTTCTCGGAAATATTCAGCGGCAGGCGAATCGAGCTGCAACGGCTGCGCAATGCCCGGCTTTTCACCAGGCCGTAGGGGTCGGGCAGCACCACTTCGTCATCGGCTTCGAAATCCAGCAGGCTTTTGTAGAACAGCACCCAGCTGTCGAGGCTGTCGGCAGGCAAGGCCATCGCCATGTGGTCGATGCGCAGCAGGCCGCCGCTGGCAGCGCTTGCAGGTTGCAGGTTGAAGTCGGTGTCGTACAGGCCGCCTTCGTTCTGGTCCACCAGGTAGATCAGGCTGCCATCTGGTGCACGAACGGCCGCCAGCTCCAGCTCGTTGGGGCCGACCAGGCCACGATACGGCTGGCCCTTGTAGGCCACCGCACGCTCCAGGGCCTTGGCGCTGTCCTTCACGCGGATCGCCGTGGCGCACAACGACGGGCCGTGGGCCTCGAAGAAGTTATGGGCAAAGGAATAGGGTTCGCAATTGAGGATCAGGTTGATACCACCCTGGCGCAGCAGGCTCACGCTCTTGGAGCGATGCTGCCCGGCCTTGACGAAGCCCAGGCGCTCCAGCCATGAAGTGAGCTTGGCACCGAGGTTTTCATCCACGGCAAATTCCAGGAATTCAATGCCGTCGTATTCGCTGGCGGCCGGCGTTTCAAACAGAATCTCGGGAACCGGTTTGGCTTCCTCCGCCAGCCGCTGCCGGGTCTTCTCTTCGAGGTACAGCAGCGAGCGCAGGCCGTCGGCGGCGTTGGCCCGGGTCGGCGCGGCGCGGAAGCCGTCGTTGAAGATTTCCAACGACAACGGCCCCGTGTAGCCGCTCTTGATGATTGGGGCGAGAAAGCCCGCCAGGTCGAATTCGCCTTGCCCGGGGAAGCAGCGGAAATGCCGGCTCCACTCCAGTACATCCATCGCCAGGATCGGCGCGTCAGCCATCTGCACAAAGAAAATCTTGTCGCCAGGAATCTCGGCGATGGCGCTCGGATCGCCCTTGAGGGACAGCGTGTGGAAGCTGTCGAGCAACACGCCCAGGCTCGGATGATCGATCTTGCGCACCAGGTTCCACACCTGTTGCCAGGTGTTGACGTGCCGGCCCCAGGCCAACGCTTCATAGCCAATGCGCAGGCCACGCCGGCCAGCGTGTTCGGCCAGCAGGCTCAAGTCATCCAGCAGAATGCTTTCATCGCCAACGGAATCGGCTGACGCGTTACTGCACACCAGCACCAGGTCGGTGCCCAGCTCCAGCATCAAGTCGAACTTGCGCTCGGCCCGCTCCAAATTGCGCGCCAGGCGGTCGCGGCGGCAGCCTTCAAAATCCCGAAAGGGCTGGAACAAGGTGATGGCAATGCCGAGGTCGGCGCACATCTGCCTAACTTCCCGCGGGCTGCCGTCGTAATACAGCAGATCGTTTTCGAAGATTTCCACGCCGTCAAACCCGGCGGCCGCGATGGCTTCGAGTTTTTCCGGCAGGGTTCCGCTCAAGGAAACGGTGGCGATGGAGCGTTGCATGGGGCGACTCCCGGCATTGAGGCATGTCTTATTTACGGCAAATTATTGGCCGCTAGACTCGACACAGCAATTGAAATGTACGAACCGGTTAGTTTTATGGGCGATTATCGAACAGAATGGCAATCAGCGAATTGACGATTTTTTAGCCACTGCTCACCATCGACAGCACATTGAGTCCCGCTCTGGTTGAGTGGCCTCGGTTAACCAAGACCCTGAACACACCATAAAAATTTCAAAAAAACGGGTACTTCCTCATGCCTTCGCAAAATCCCGCCGTGGCCGTGCGCCACAGCAATCCCCATAGCGGCATCGGCGACAAAATCCGTGGCGCCATGGCTGTCGGTAAAACCCGCTGGGGCATGCTGGCCCTGGTGTTTTTCGCCACCACCCTGAACTACATCGACCGTGCCGCCCTCGGTGTGATGCAACCGATCCTGGCCAAGGAAATGAGCTGGACGGCGATGGACTACGCCAACATCAACTTCTGGTTCCAGGTCGGCTACGCCATCGGCTTTGTGCTGCAAGGCCGGTTGATCGACCGGGTCGGCGTCAAGCGCGTGTTTTTCTGCGCGGTGCTGCTGTGGAGCTTGGCCACCGGCGCCCACGGCCTGGCCACCTCGGCCGTAGGCTTTATGGTGTGTCGGTTCATTCTCGGTTTGACCGAAGCGGCCAACTACCCGGCCTGCGTCAAGACCACTCGCCTGTGGTTCCCTGCTGGCGAGCGGGCAGTGGCCACCGGGATCTTCAATGCCGGCACCAACGTCGGCGCGATGATGACGCCGATGCTGCTGCCGCTGATCCTGCATGTATGGGGCTGGCAGGCCGCGTTCCTGTGCATGTCGGCACTGGGTGCGATTTGGCTGGTGTTCTGGGGCCTGAAGTACTACAACCCGGAAGACCATCCGAGCGTGAAGCAATCGGAACTGGACTACGTGCAGCAGGAAGTCGAGCCGGAACAACCCCGCGTGCCGTTCAGCCGCATCCTGCGCATGCGCGGCACCTGGGCCTTCGCCCTCGCCTACTCGTTGACCGCCCCGGTGTTCTGGTTCTACCTGTACTGGTTGCCGCCGTTCCTGAATCAGCAGTACAACCTGGGCATCAACGTGACCCAGATGGGCATTCCGCTGATCATCATTTACCTGACGGCGGATTTCGGCAGCATTGGCGGCGGGATTCTGTCTTCCTTCCTGATCGGCCGTGGGATGAACCCGATCAAGGCGCGGCTGTTATCCATGCTGCTGTTCGCCTGCTGCATCGTCGGGGTGATCATGGCCGCCGGTTCCAGCCAGTTGTGGGTCGCGGTGTTTGCCATCTCCCTGGCCATCGGCGCGCACCAGGCCTGGACGGCCAACATCTGGAGCCTGGTGATGGACTACACACCCAAGCACATGATGAGCACGGTGTTTGGCTTTGGCGGCATGTGCGCGGCCATCGGCGGGATGTTCATGACCCAGATCGTCGGCCATATCCTGACCGTGACCAACAACAACTACACGGTGCTGTTCACCCTGATTCCGGCGATGTATTTCATCGCGCTGATCTGGATGTACTTTATGGCGCCGCGCAAGATTCCGACCGTCGAGGCCTGAATTTCCTACCTGCGCCGCTGCTGCCAGGCTGCGGCCAACCCGCTCAGACAGATCACCCCGATCCCGACCACCGTGGTCAGGTCCGGGGTGTGGTTGAACACCAGCCAGCCCAACAACCCCGCAAACACGATCTGGCAATAGCCGAACGGCGCCAGCAAGGCCGGCGCCGCGAAGCGGAACGCCTGGGTCAGCATCAAGTGCGCGGTCATCCCACAACTGCCCAGCGCCAGCATCAACACCCCATGCCACAGGCTCGGCACCTGCCAGAAGAACGGCACCAGCGCGCTCATCACCAAGGTGTTGCACAGCCCGGCGAAGAAGTTGCTGGTGGTGGGCGTGTCGTACTTGCTGAGGATGCGGGTGAGCAGTTGGTAGAAGCAGAAGAACAGCGCGGACGTCAGCGGCAACAACACCGCCGGGGTGAACAGCTCACCGCCCGGGTGCACAATGATCAGCACTCCGATGAACCCGCAAATCACCGCCAGCCATTGGCCACGGGTCACGTGCTCACCCAGCAGCGGCACCGACAGGGCGGTGACCAGGATCGGCGCAAGAAAGTTGACCGCCGTGGCCTCGGCCAACGGGATAAAGTGCAACGCCGCCGTGAAAAACAGGCTGGTACCCAGCAGGCACAACGCGCGCGCCACCTGCAGCAAAGGGCGCTTGCTGCGCAGCACCCGCAGCCCTGATTGCGGCAGGAAAATCCCGGCCATCAACAGCGTATGCACCAGGTAACGGGCCCACACCACCATCACGATCGGGTAAAACCCGGCCAGGTATTTGGACAGCGCGTCGTGGCTGGAAAACAGAAAAGTGGCCACCACAATCAGCAAAATGCCTTTGAGCGGGTGGTTGACGCCGGAAAGTGGGGTGCTGAGGGTCATTGCATTCTCTTGAGTGGCAGGCTGAAATGACCGCCGCATACCGCGGCATAATCTAGAACGGGTGACGCGCCTCGCTCAAGAGCATAACCAAACACTGTTCGAACAGCGCACTAAATTGCGGTTTTCCAGTCCAACACTCACGTCCGCCCGCCCATTGCGCGTTTTTTAACCAAGGCCTTCGTACCATGAAAAAAACCCTGTTTATTCTTTCGACCCTGGCGCTGCTCAGCGCCTGCGACAAACAAGCCGAGACCGCCAAAGCACCGGCACCGCCCTCCGTCCAAGCGACGCTGGTACCGGAAGTGCTGCCCACCGACAAATGGGTCGGCAAGTGGATTGGCGTCGAAGGCCTGAACCTGACCATCGCCAAGGACGACAGCATTGGCCGCGGCCACTATGTACTGACCATGAAATACGGCCTGGATGACGATGATTCCGGCACCTTCAAGGGCCAGGCCTCTGAAGACGGCATCACCTTTGAACGCCCGGACGGCCCGCAGATCCTGAGCGCCGGCGACGGCGAAGCCACCGGCCTGAAATGGCTGGCCGACAAGAAAGACTGCCTGATCGTCGACACCGGCGAAGGTTATTGCCGCGACTGACACCCATAACTTCCCGCTGGACACCCATTACCTGTGGCGAGCGGGCTTGCCCCGCGTTGGGCTGCGCAGCAGCCCAATAGCAGGCAAAAGTGTTCTTTCTGGAAGGATTCGGTGTTCTTATTGGGACTGCTACGCAGTCCAACGGGGGACAAGCCCCCTCACCACCGACAGCCGGACTGGCGCCAACCCTACACACCAACAACACTGAGCTGCAGAACCATCAAGAGGATTGCCACATGCTATGGAAAAAAGGCCGACGCAGCGACAACGTGGTGGACGCCCGCGATGACAGCGGTGGTGGTGGCGGCATGCGCTTTGGCGGCGGCAAGGGCCTGAGCCTGACGGCCATCGTGCTGATCGTCGGCATCGGCTGGCTGACCGGCCAGGACCCGATGCAGATCCTCGGGCAACTCAGCGGCCAGCTCACCGAGCAAGCGCCCTCCGTCAGCCCGCAAACCCGCCAGGCACCGCCGGCCAATGATGAACAGGCCGACTTCGTGCGCGCCGTCCTCGGCGACACCGAAGACACCTGGGCCCAGGTGTTCCAGGAAAACGGCCTGAGCTACAAGAACCCCAAATTGATTCTGTTCCGTGGCCGGGTGAACTCCGCCTGCGGTGGCGCCACGTCCGCCAGCGGGCCGTTCTATTGCCCGGCAGACCAACAGGTATACCTGGACCTGGACTTCTTCCGGGAAATGTCCCAACGCTTCAAGGCCGCCGGGGATTTCGCCCAGGCCTACGTAATCGCCCATGAAGTCGGACACCACGTTCAGACGCTTCTGGGCATCTCCGCGAAGATTCAGGCAGCCCGCCAGCAAGGCCGGCAGATGCAAGGCGACGGCGGCCTGTTGGTGCGCCAGGAGCTGCAAGCCGACTGCTTCGCCGGGGTGTGGGCCAACCGCGCGCAAAAGCGCCTGAACTGGCTGGAACCCGGCGACATTGAAGAGGCACTGAATGCGGCCAACGCCATCGGCGATGACCGCTTGCAGCAACAGGGCCAGGGCCGCGTGGTGCCTGACTCGTTTACCCACGGCACCTCGGCACAGCGGGTTCGCTGGTTCAAGACCGGCTTCGCCCAGGGCCAGATCACTCAATGCGACACCTTTACCGCCAAGAGCCTTTAAATGAATAAACGACTGGGTCTGCTGTTAGGTTTGTTGATCACCTGTTCCACCCCCACCTGGGCTGCCGAGCATGGCGTCAAGGTGGTCAGTCCCGATCGATTTCACCTGGATGCCGGCGACCTGAGCGTCGGCTTGAGCCAGGACTGGCGCCAGCCACTGCCTCAAGTCACCCGTGCGCTGATCATCGTGCATGGCCGCCTGCGCAACGCCATGACCTACCTGGGCAGCGGCGAAAAAGCCGCCGAAGCCGCAGGACAAAACGCCAATACCCTGGTGATTGCGCCGCAGTTTCTCAACCAGACCGACATCAAGCGCAACCAGATCGACAGCCAGACCCTGCGCTGGAACAGCAATGACTGGATGGCCGGCGAGCCGTCCACCGGCCCGGGCCAAATCAGCTCCTACGGCGCGTTGGACCAGATCATCAAGCACCTGGGCAACCGCAAGCTGTTCCCGAACCTGAAGGAAATCGTGGTGGCCGGCCATTCTGGCGGCGGCCAAGTGGTGCAGCGTTTTGCACTGACCGGGCATGATCACCCGCTACTGCAAACCGAAGGCATCAGCCTGCGCTACGTGGTGGCCAACCCTTCGTCCTACGCGTACTTCAGCCCGCAACGGCCGGTGAAGTTCGATGTGGCCAGTTGCCCGGGCTTCAATGACTGGAAATACGGCATGCAAAACCTGCCGGCCTACGCCAAGGGACAAAGTGCCGAGCAGCTTGAGCAGGCGTACGTGTCGCGCAATGTCACTTACCTGCTGGGCCAGCAAGACACCGACCCGAATCACCCGGCGCTGGACAAGAGCTGTGGGGCTGAAACCCAGGGTGCGTATCGCTTGATTCGCGGGCACAACTACTTTGACTACCTCAAGCAGCGGCATCCGCAGTTGGGCCACAAGCTGGTTGAAGTGCCGGGGGTTGGGCATGACGGGGACAAGATGTTCACGTCGCCTGAGGGGCAGAAAGTACTGTTCCAATAATCACTGAAGAAACCGGATCAAAAATGTGGGAGCGGGCTTGCTCGCGAATGCGGTGGATCAGTCAGCATATGTATTGACTGACACACCGCATTCGCGAGCAAGCCCGCTCCCACATTTGATCTTCATTGCCTGGGGTTAGAGCATTCGACGCAATACCGCGCAATCTTCGGCATGCCAATCCGCGAGTTCCGGCCACGGGTTATCCGGCAAGTTAACCAACACCGTCTTGGTCCCCGCCGCCCGCCCACAATCCAGATCAAACCGGTAATCACCGACCATCACCATATCTTGCGGCGTCACTTCCCACGCTCGCGCCAGCTTCAATAAACCACCCGGATCAGGCTTGGGCGGCGCATCATCACGCCCCAACACATCCTCAACCGCAAAGCAGTCTGCCAGGCCGATTGCCTGCAACGTCACATGGGCCAGCTCCCGCGCATTGCGCGTCAGGATGCCAAGGCGATAACCACGCCCGGCCAGTTCCCGCACCAACTCCACCGCGCCCTCAGCCGCTACCGAACCCAGCGCCAACTCACGCTCATGCTCCAGCAGCCACGCATGCTTGGCTGCTGCTTCATCAGCAGGCAATGCCGCCAGGTGCGTAAGAATGTCGTCAGTCGCCGGAATATCCAGCGCCACCCGAATCGCCGCAAAGTCATGCACGGCCACCGTCAGGGTGCCATCCATGTCGAACACCCAATGCTTCACATCACTCAGGCTCATGCCCAATCCTTGCGATGACGAATCAAGCCTTCCTGCGTGACCGACGCCACCAGTTGCCCGGCGCGGTTGTACACGCTGCCTCGGGAGAACCCACGGGAATTTCCGGCCCACGGGCTGTCCATGGCGTAGAGCAGCCAGTCATCGGCACGCAGGTCGGCGTGGAACCACAACGCGTGGTCGAGGCTGGCGACTTGCATGTCTTTCTGCCACACGGTTTTGCCATGGGGCAGCAGCGAAGTGGTCAGCAGACCGAAGTCCGAGGCGTAGGCCAGCAGGTATTTGTGCAGCGCCGGCGAGTCGGCCAAGGCGCCATCCGCGCGAAACCACACGCATTTGACCGGGTCGGACGGCTGCGGGTTGTACGGGTCTTTCTCGGTCACCGGCCGCACTTCGATCGGCTTGGGGCACAGCAGCTTTTCGCGCATGTGCTCAGGAATCAGGTGCGCGCGCTGTTGGGTCAGTTCCAGCTCCGACGGCAGGTTTTCCGGACCGACCACCACAGGCATGGTGGTCTGGTGCTCGAAGCCTTCTTCGTCGTACTGGAACGAAGCGCTGCACGTGAAGATCGGGTTGCCCTTCTGGATCGCCGTCACCCGGCGCGTGCTGAAACTGCCGCCATCGCGCACTCGGTCGACCGAATAAACCACCGGCAGCGCCGCATCGCCCGGGCGCAGGAAGTAACCGTGCAACGAATGCACATGCCGCGTTTCTTCAACGGTCTGGCTGGCCGCCGACAGCGACTGGCCGAGCACTTGGCCGCCGAACAACTGGCGAAAGCCCAGGTCCTGGCTGCGGCCACGAAAGAGGTTTTCCTCGATCGGCTCCAGGGTCAGCAGGTCCACCAGATCTTCCAACACTTGGCTCATAGAGCATCTCCTACAACAATCTATTGGGCATTCCGGGCTGCTTATCCGTGCAGCGTGTCCAACCATTGGGCGCGGGTGATGCGATACAACACATGATGCCGCACCGGGTCATCCGCTGCGACCTTGGGGTGTTCAAAATCTGCCAGGGGATCGTAATGCATACCGATGGCTTGCATGACTTTTTGTGATGGCAGATTGGCTTCAGTGGTAAACGAAACAATCTCGTCCAGCTTCAGCCGGTCGAAACCACAGCGCAAGGCGGTCCAGGCCGCCTCACTGGCGTAGCCCAGGCCCCAGTGTTCCTTGGCAAGGCGCCAGCCGATCTCCACCGCCGGGGTGAACGGCGCCTCGAAGCTGACATTCAGCAAGCCGGTAAGGCCGATGAATTCGCCGCTGTCCTTACGCTGCAACGCCCACAGGCCAAAACCGTACTCGGCAAAATGGCCGCGAATACGCCCGATCAGCGCAGCGCTTTCCAGGCGGCTCAAGGTGGCCGGGAAATAACGCATCACCTGCGGGTCGGCGCACATGCGCGCAAACTCCGGCAGGTCGGCATCACTCCATTGGCGCAGCAACAGGCGTGCGCTCTCCAATTCCAGTATCGGCTCCATTGGTCCCCCTCCCTTGCCATGTGCGTGAGTGTAACGCGCTGTTAAGATCCGTCGCTGGTTCCCGTCAGAAATCGCCATGCCTTTGCCATTGATCTACCACGACGACTACAGCCCCGAGTTCCCGGCGGACCACCGCTTCCCCATGGATAAATTCCGCCTGTTGCGCGACCACCTGGTGGAGAGCGGCCTGACCAAGGACAGCCAATTGCTGCGCCCGGGACTCTGCCCTGCCGAGGTTCTGGCCCTGGCCCATGAACCTGGGTATATCGAACGCTACATGAGCGGCGAGTTGTCCCGCGAAGACCAGCGGCGCCTCGGCCTGCCCTGGAGCGAAGCCCTGGCCCGGCGCACCGTGCGCGCGGTGGGCGGCTCGTTGCTGGCGGCCGAGCAGGCCCTGGAGCACGGCCTGGCCTGCCACCTGGCCGGCGGCACCCACCACGCCCACTACGATTACCCGGCGGGTTTCTGCATCTTCAATGACCTGGCGGTGATCAGCCATTACCTGCTGGCCAGCGGGCGGGTCAACCGGGTGCTGATCTTCGACTGCGACGTGCACCAGGGCGACGGCACCGCGCGCATCCTGCACGACACCCCGGACGCGATCACCGTGTCCCTGCACTGCGAAAAAAACTTCCCCGCCCGCAAGGCCGAAAGCGACTGGGACATTCCGCTGCCGATGGGCATGGGCGACGCGGACTACCTCAAGGTCGTCGACGATGCCCTCAATTACCTGCTGCCGCTGTATCAGCCCGACCTGGTGCTGTACGACGCCGGCGTAGATGTGCACAAGGACGACGCCCTCGGCTACCTCAAGCTGACAGACGCAGGCGTCGCCGCCCGCGACGAAAGCGTGATGCGCCACTGCCTGGGCCGCGACATTCCGGTGGTCGGCGTGATCGGCGGTGGCTACAGCAAAGACCGCCCTGCCCTGGCCCGTCGCCACGGGATCCTGCACCACAGTGCGCAGCGGGTCTGGACGTCATCCGGTTGTCATTGAGTTATGCACCTTACCCACAATCGCTGTGGAACTGCCTGTGGATAACCTGAGTGAAAGCCTCTGCAAGCCATAAGCTGCATGGGCTGCAGAAAGCTGTTCATTTTTTGATCAGGCAGTTTCGCCGTCCTCGGGTAGAATGCTCGGCCTACTTTGCCGAACCGCAGTTATCCCCATGCCCCAGCCTCAAACCTCACCTCAACACGTCATCATCATCGGCGGCGGCCCTGCCGGGCTGATGGCCGCGGAAGTGTTGAGCCAGGCCGGAGTTCGGGTCGACGTGTACGACGGCATGCCATCGGTGGGCCGCAAGTTCCTGCTGGCGGGCGTGGGCGGCATGAACATCACCCACTCCGAAGCCTACCCGGCGTTCCTGTCGCGCTATGCCGAGCGGGCGCCGTTCATGGCGCCGTTGCTGCGTCAGTTCGGTGCCGAAGCGTTGTGCGAATGGATACATGGGCTGGGGATTGAAACCTTTGTCGGCAGTTCCGGCCGGGTGTTTCCTACCGACATGAAAGCCGCCCCGCTGCTGCGCGCCTGGCTCAAGCGCCTGCGGGACCAAGGCGTAGTTATCCACACCCGTCATCGCTGGCTGGGCTGGAATTCAGACGGCAGCCTGCTTATCCACAGCCCCGAAGGCGACAAATGTGTGCGCGGGGATGCGGTGCTGCTGGCGTTGGGCGGCGGCAGTTGGTCGCGGCTGGGTTCGGACGGGGCGTGGCTGAAGTTGCTGGAAGACCAAGGCGTGCCTTACGCAGCGTTGCAACCGAGTAACTGTGGCTTCGAGGTGTCAGCCTGGAGCGAATTGATGGTCAGCAAATTCGCCGGGGCACCGTTGAAAAACGTCGCCATCGGGTTAGCGGACGATAAACCTCGGCTAGGTGAATGCGTGATCACCGCCACAGGCATCGAAGGCAGCCTGATCTATGCGTTGTCGGCGCCGATTCGTGAGGCGATCAATCGGGATGGATCGGCCACGGTGCATATCGACCTGTTGCCGGGCAGGCCACTGGACAAGGTGATTACGGCGTTGAGCAAGCCACGTGGCTCACGCTCGATGAGCAAGCATTTGCACAGTCAGTTGGGAGTGGACGGGGTGAAGGCGGCGCTGTTGCGGGAATTGACCCCGGCCGAGCATTTCAATGATCCGGCGCAGTTGGCGGTGGATATCAAGGCGCTGCCGCTGACGCTGGTGAAAACCCGGCCGATGGACGAAGCCATCAGTACTGCGGGCGGTGTGCCGTTTGAGGCGCTGGATGAACGCTTGATGATCAAGCAATTGCCGGGCGTGTTTTGCGCAGGCGAGATGCTGGATTGGGAAGCACCGACAGGCGGGTATTTGCTGACGGGGTGTTTTGCCAGCGGGCGAGTGGCTGGGCGCGGCATGCTGGAGTGGCTGAAGGCTAACTGATTACCTGTGGCGAGGGAGCTTGCTCCCGCTGGGCTGCGTAGCGGCCCCAAAAAAAGCAGGAGCGCTGCGCACTCCAGCGGGAGCAAGCTCCCTCACCACAGCACGCTCCCTCGCTACAGTGACCTTACTTCTTCTTACGCGGGCCAGTATTAAACGCAGGCACCTTGCGCACCGGCTTGATCGACGGCTCCGCCACCGATACTTCGCCACTCTCCACCCACTTGCCCAGGTTGCGCTTGCCGCCACCGGACGCCTTGGGTTTCTTCGGCTTTTTCGGCTTCTTCACCACCTGGCCAGTGGCATCGGTGTCCGGCACGCGATGCTCCGGTTCGAAGTCCTGCTCCATCTTCCGGGTCAATGTCTGACGGGTCAGCGTCTCAATGGCCGACAGCATGTTCACTTCATCCGCACACACCAGGGAAATCGCCTCACCGGTGTTGCCCGCACGACCGGTACGGCCGATGCGGTGGATGTAATCCTCAGCTACGATCGGCAGGTCAAAGTTGACCACCAGCGGCAAGTCTTCGATGTCCAGGCCACGGGCCGCTACGTCAGTAGCCACCAGGATCTGCACGTCACTGCTCTTGAAGCGATCCAGCGCGCGCTGGCGAGTGGCTTGTGGTTTGTCGCCGTGAATCCCGTCAGCATTGATGCCCAGGCCCTGGAGTTTTTCCACCAGCGCATCCACGCCGTTACGGGTCTTGGCGAACACCAGCACTTGCTTCCAGCGGCCCTTGCGCATCAGGTGCACAAACAGTTCCGCCTTGCGCTTCTTGTCCACCGGCACCACCCATTGCTTGACGGTGTTGGCAGCGACGTTGCGCGGGCTGACTTCGACGGTCAGCGGGTCAATCAGCATCTGCCCGGCCAACTGGCGGATCTCGTCGGAGAAGGTTGCGGAGAACAGCAACGTCTGGCGCTTTTTCGGCAACATGCGGTAGATGTTCGCCAGTTCTTCGGAGAAGCCCAGGTCGAGCATGCGGTCGGCTTCGTCCAGCACCAGGGTTTGCAGCTGGTTGAGTTTCAGCGCGTTCTGGCGGAACAGGTCGATCAGGCGGCCAGGGGTGGCCACCAGTACATCAACACCCTTGCGCAGCTTCATCATCTGCGGGTTGATGCTCACGCCGCCGTATACGGCGTACGTGGTCAGCGGCAAGTTTTGGGCGTACTCGGCGACGCTGGCGTGAACCTGCTCGGCCAGCTCGCGGGTCGGGCACAGGATCAGCGCGCGCACCGAGTTGGCGCTGACTTTCGGCCCTTCCATGGTCAGCAACTGCAGCAGCGGCACGGCGAAACCGGCAGTCTTGCCGGTGCCGGTCTGGGCCGCAGCCATCAGGTCGCGACCGGCCAGCACCGCCGGAATGGCTTGCGCCTGCACCGGCGTCGGGGTCTGGTAGCCAAGCGTCTCAAGGGCGCGCAGCAAGGGTTCGATCAGGCCAAGTGTGGCGAAAGTCATGGTAATACCGTAGGAAAAAGTCAGCGCAAGGTCGCAATGCGCCGCAGTTTACCTTATTTCCGGTTTCGGCTTTCGCCACTGTGGCAGGCTGATCAGCAGCACAGCGCTGATGATCACCAACATCGCCAGGGCTTCTTCCGTGCCGATGGTCTCGCCGACAAACACAATCCCGAGCAACACCGCCACCGCCGGGTTGACGTAGGCATAGCTGGTGGCTGCCGCCGGGCGCACGTGCTTGAGCAGGTACATATAGGCATTGAAGGCGATGATCGAGCCGAACACGGTCAAGTACGCCAAGGCCAGCCAGCCTTCCAGCGGTGGCATGGCTTGCAGGTGTTCGCCGCTGACGGCACTGAGCACCAGCAGCACGGCGCCAGCAATCAGCATCTCCGCCGCACTGGCCATCGCACCTTGAGGCAGCGGCAAATGCTTGCTCCACACCGACCCAAAGGCCCAGGCCGCCGCCGCAAAAATCAGCAAGGCCGCACCGGTGGGGCTCGATTGCAGGTTGGAGCCCATATTCAGCATGGCGATGCCGATAATCCCCAGCAGTACCCCGGCCCATTCCAGGCGGGTATTACGCGCGCCCCAGAAATAACCACAGAGCAAGGTGAACAACGGCACGGTCGCCACCGCTAACGCGGCAACCCCGGACGCCACGCCCGTATGCTCGGCCACACTGACCGCGCCGTTGCCGAAGGTCAGCAGCAAAATGCCGATCTTCGCGGCAGCCTTCCACTGCACCCACGTCGGCGCCGGCGCCCCACGCCAGCGCAGGAAGGCATACATCAGCGCACCCGCTGTCATAAAGCGAATACCCGCCAGCAGCAATGGCGGCCAGTACTCCACACCAATGCGGATCACCAGGTAGGTAGACCCCCAGATCACATACAACGCAAAAAAGGCAGCGATCAACGGTAAGGGAAAGCGACGTGGGCCAGGCATTGGGTAGCTCTGCGGCAGGACAAAGGAGCGTTATTTTAGAAATCCCCGGCCGCAAACATAAGTTACAAAACCTGTTTAAAGCGCCCGTACACTTTTCAAAACATGGTTATCAAGGCTATAAACCGTGCTTTCGAAAGCCACGCCTTCCCGGAGCCTTATCATGGACAAATACGACCGCATGCTTCTCAGCGCCCTGCTGGAAGACGGCCGCGCGTCCTACGCGCAACTGGCGCGCACCGTGAACCTGTCCGCGCCCGCCGTGGCTGAGCGAGTGGCGAAACTGGAAGCCAGTGGTGTGATTACCGGGTATCAGGCCAAGGTTGACCTGTCGAAGGTGGGGTTGCCGATTCAGTGTGTGATTGAGCTGCGGCTGACCAACCATGGGAGCCAGAAGGTTTACGACGCACTGGCGGAAATCCCCGAATTGACTGAGTGCCATCGGGTGACCGGCGATCCGTGCGTGATCATGCAGGCAGCGGTGGGGTCGATGCCGGAGTTGGAGAGTTTGATCAATCGGGTGGCGAAGTTCGGGTTCAGCAAGACCTCGATCATATTGTCGAGCGCGATAGAACGACGGGTGCCGTTGGGGCAGTTGGAGGGGAATGGGAAGAGTGGCAACTGAACACGCCGCTCGGCAGCTCGTTCCCACGCTCTGCGTGGGAACGCATCCGGTGACGCTCTGCGTCACGACTTGAAGAGCGGACGCAGAGCGTCCAGGGCCGCATTCCCACGCGGAACGTGGGAACGATCGCCACTACTCTTAGTGTCGATGAACTCCTCTCCGGCGGGCGACCTCTTTCAGGGCCAGCACGACTGATCCCTTTCATTTGCAGGACCTTTCCTAGAGGGCTCTTAAGCCTTGTCGACGCTGGATCAAATCGCTAGTCTCGCCCGGTCATCGACCATTCGGTGACCGGATGTGCAAGTCCGATTTGCGGGAGGTAATAGCTTCAGTTTCAGGAGTTTCCCCCATGATCAAAACAACCAGTTCCCACGAAGAAATCCTCGGCGACAACACCCTCACCCGCCGCGCCATCGATTACTACCTCAAAGCCTCCGCTCCGGACGGCGCACCCTTCGTGCTCAACGACAACATGAGTTTCGAAGACGCCCTGGCACGGGCGGCCGACTTGCTGCATTGCGCCGTGGCAACCGCACAGATACCCGGCGAACCCATGAACGGGCAGCAGCGGGCGGTGATGCATTTGGTGGAGATGGCGAAGGTGGTGGTGGATCGGTCGCTGGACTGTTTACAGCCTCAATAACACCGCAAAACTCATGTGGGAGCGGGCTTGCTCGCGAAGGCGCCGTGTCAGTCAGCACATGTGTTTGCTGATACACCGCATTCGCGAGCAAGCCCGCTCCCACATTTGGATCTTCGCCATGTTGAAGAGGGCATTCGGCTTGAGCGCCTTAGAACCCGCGATGCTTCTTCAGATGATCATTGATCTTCGCCGCCGGAACCTTCTGCAAGCTGCACAGCAGTTCGTGTGACAGCTCCCGCAACCCGTGGGTGCGGCGCAGTTCCTGGGCCAGATGCGCGGTGAGGTTCGCCGCCATCTCCGCATCCGCCATCGCCCGGTGAGCCTTGCCGGTGTGGGGCAGTTGGGCAAATGAGGTCAGCGTACCCAGCTTGTGATTCGGCGCCGCTGGCATCAAGCGCCGCGCCAGCAACAATGAACAGGCAAACTTCTGCAAACGGGTGCGCCGGATCAACCCCAGCTCGAAATCCCAAAATTTCTGGTCAAACGCGGCGTTGTGGGCCAGCAGCGGTGTGGTGCCGACAAACTCGTTCACCTCGTTCATCACCCGCTCCGCCGACGGCGCGGTGCGCAGCATGGCGTTGCTGATGCCGGTCAGTTGCTCGATAAACCCCGGCACGCGCACGCCGGCGTTCATCAGGCTCTGGTAGCGGTCCACGATCTGGCCCTGCTCCAGGATGACCACGGCGATTTCCGTGGCCCGGCAGCTGCTGCTCGGCTGGATGCCGGTGGTTTCAAAGTCGATGACCGCTATACGTTCCAAACCTGTTCCAACTCCGTCGAAAATCTATTTAAGCAGCAACGCGCCTTCGATCGGCACGTAGCGGCTGGCGGCGCGTATCAGTGAGTTG
Source organism: Pseudomonas sp. AN3A02 (assembly GCF_011765255.1). Lineage (NCBI taxonomy): Bacteria > Pseudomonadati > Pseudomonadota > Gammaproteobacteria > Pseudomonadales > Pseudomonadaceae > Pseudomonas > Pseudomonas sp. AN3A02. Next base: position 60,062 of record NZ_JAARNI010000010.1, on the reverse strand, counting down.
GCCGTCAGCCCCGGCACGCCGTAGGCCACAGCCTCGACGCCGTGCTTGTTGATGATGCGGTCCAGCAGCATGTCGAAATCACCGTCACCGGAAGCCAGCACCACTTCGTCGACATGGGCGGCGGCGTCCATGATGTCGATGGTGATGCCCACGTCCCAGTCGCCCTTGGCCGAGCCGTCGCTGCGCTGGATGTAAGGCTTGAGCTTCACGGTAAAACCAAGGTTGCGCAGGATTTGCTGGAACTGCTGCTGCTTGCTGTCGCCACGGTCAATGGCATAGGCGTACGCCTCGACAATCTGCCCGCGCTGGCTGATGTCAGCCCACAGGGCGGCGTAGTTGAAGTGACAACCGTACGCCTGGCGCACGGTGTAGTAGAGGTTTTGTACATCGGCGAACACGGCTATCTTTTTCACCGCAAATCCTCATGACACGCGCATGGACCCCGGGCTCAAAGGCCCGGAAAGGTTGCCAGTATGCCAGCCACAAGGCAGTTTCCGAGAAAAATCAGCCCGGGGCGACGAAGCGCCCCGGTTGAGTGTGGGTCAGACGAAGGAATCGTCGTCGCCAAAGGAGGAGGAGTCGTCGGAATAGTCGCTGTCGGCGAAGCTGTCGGAGCTGTTGTCACTGCCCCAGCTGTCGTTGCCGGCAAATTTCTGGTCGTCGTTGCCCCAGTTGCCGTTGTCGCTGGCCGGCGCCGGTTCTTCGCGGATGATTTCTTCCACGACTTGCGGCTGTTGCGAGTTGTGGTTGAACAGGCTGCTGATGCCTTCTGCCAGCATCACACCACCGGCCACGCCGGCTGCGGTTTTGAGTGCGCCGCCGAGGAAACCGCTGCCGATCGGCGCTGCGGGGGCCTGTTGTGGTTGCTGGTAATTCTGCTGCGGGGCACCGTAGTTCTGCTGCGGTGCGGGTTGCCCGCCAGACGACGGACGCGCCGGTTCACGCCAGCCGCCGCCGGAGGACGCAGGCGCGTTCTGGGCAGGCTGCGGGTCGCGGGAGCCGCCACCAAAGATGCTCGACAGGAAACCGCCGCTGCTCGGTGCAGGCTGCGCCGCCTGGGACCTGGCCTGTTGCAGCTGGTCCTGCAATTGCTGAATTTGTTGGGCCTGCTGCTTGTTCTGCGCATCAAGGCTCTTGATTGCATGCTCTTGCACCAGAATCGACTGAGTCATGTAGTACGCAGCGGCCGGTTGGCGAGTGACGTGCTCCTTGATCCGCGCTTCAGCTTGGGCGTCGCGGGGGGCTGAGTCCGTTTCGGCTTGCTGCAACCGTGAAAACAGTCCATCGATCAGGGTTTGCTCTTCGCTGTTCATGGCGACCTCGTTAGATTGCCGGTAGAAATCTTCGCCTTGCGCACGATGTGCAAGGTACAACCCAGTTATGGGGCTGTTACTGATTGTTTCAATGGTCTTTACGCAAGGTTTACGTTTGCTTGCATCTGCTCATGATCGGTTAAAGTAACGCCCTTGCTTTTCGGCCTGTGAAGACCCTGATGAATCCGTTAGACGTACTGCGCGACTCCTTTTTCTTTTTCAAGCGCAACCTGGGTGCCATCGTGCAGTTGTGCCTGCCATTGGTGATCCTCGAGGCCCTGCTGCAACAGGTGCTCGACCACACCCTCGGCCCTGATGCATTTCCCGGCTACAGCGTGATTGTCGGGCTGTTGGTGTACCCGCTGTACACCGGCGCGCTGATCCTGTTCCTCGACGCCCGCACCCGGGGCGAATCGCCGCGCACCCTGGATGTGCTGGCGATGGCCCTGACCCTGTGGCCGCGCTTTGCCTTGCTGACCGCAGTCAGCACGCTGCTGATCCTGCTGGGTCTGTCTCTGTATTTCCTGCCGGGCTTGTGGCTGATGGTGGTGCTGGCCTTCGCCGAATACTTGCTGGTACTGAGGGGCATGTCGGCGCTGTCGGCCATGAAGGAAAGCCTGCGCCTGACCCGTGGGCATTTCTGGCGCATCCTCGTGTGCCTGCTGTGCGTTATGACCCCACTGTGGTTGCTCAAGGGCGCCAGCGTGGCGGTCTACCCGGACCCGAACCCGCTGCTGGGCCTGCTGATGGACAGCGCGCAAAGCTTCCTGCAGCTGTTCACCAGCGTGGTGTTGTTCCGCCTGTTCATGTTGATTGGTGGCGACGCCGACGTGCGGTGATATGCTCCGGGCCTTGTCCTGCAACGCCATAAGCCGAGCCGATGACCCGATTACTGCGCATTACCTTGCTGGGCCTGCTGATCCTCGCGGGCCTGCTGACCGGCTTGGTCTACAGCCTGACCTGGCGCCCTGCCGACAAGGAAACCCTGCCCATCCGCTGCGTCGCGCCCCGTGCGCCGACCCTGCTGCCGGGCCAGGCCCTCAAGGTCATGACCTGGAACGTGCAATACCTGGCGGGCAAAAACTACGTGTTCTGGTACGACACCGCAGACGGCAGCGGCCCGGACGACCGCCCCACCGTTGAAGACATGGCCGCCAGCCTCGACGAAGTGGCACGGGTGATCCGCGACGAGCAGCCAGACATCCTGCTGTTGCAGGAAGTCGACGAAGGCGCCAAGCCTTCCAGCTACCAGGACCAACTGGCCTTGCTCCAGGAGCGCCTGGCCGACCTCTACCCGTGCAGCGTCCAGGCATTCGACTGGAAAGCCGACTTTGTGCCCGACCTGCACATCTTCGGCAGCGTCGGCCGCAAGCTGGTGACCATGAGCCGCTACCAGATCGAACACGCCGAGCGCCTGCAATTGCCGGTGGCCCGCGCCAATCTGATCAGCCGTCAATTCCAGGCCAAACCCGCGTTATTGCTGACCTACCTGCCGTTGAGCGACGGCGGCCAGTTGGCCGTGCTCAATACTCGCCTGGACGGCACGGCCCCCGGGCACAACGCGGTGCTGGAACAGGTGCAGGCGACCGTCAAGCTGGTGGATAAATTCGAAAGCCGTGGCACGCCATGGCTGATGGGCGGGGATTTCAACCTGTTGCCCCTGGGGCAGTTCCTGCGCCTGGACGCCGGTAAACGCGGGCAATATTCGCCGGACAGTGAGCTGCATCTGCTGTGGGAAAAGTACCCAATGATCCCGAGCAACAACGAATCCAGCGGCATTGATCGGGATAAATGGCTGACGTATTTCCCGAATGACCCGACCGTGGACGGGCCGGATCGTACGCTGGACTACCTGTTCTACAGTTCGCGAATCAAAAAGGTTGAGAGCAAGGTGCGGCAGAGCGATACGGTGCGTATCTCCAATCACTTGCCGGTGATTGCGCGGTTCCTGTTGCCCGCCGCGCAGTAAGCCACACTGCAAATACTCTGTGAAAACCGATTTATGTGGGAGCGGGCTTGCTCGCGAAAGCGTTGGGTCAGTCGACATCTACATTGACTGACACTCCGCTTTCGCGAGCAAGTCGAATCGTCGCACCGCCACTCCCACATTTGATCTTCATCGCGCTTACTTTCTCGGTTTGATCCGGGCAGTCGGTTCAGCGATCAACGGATCATCCGGCCAGTAATGCTTCGGATACCTCCCCTTCAAATCCTTCTTCACCTCGGCGTAAGTACTGCGCCAGAAGTTCGCCAGGTCCTGGGTTACCTGCACCGGGCGCCTTGCCGGTGACAACAGGTGCAGCTTGACCACCTGCCGCCCGCCGGCAATCCGTGGGGTGTCCGCCAGCCCGAACAATTCCTGCAAGCGCACCGCCAGAATCGGCGGCTGCTCGCTGTAGTCCAGACGCACCGACGAGCCCGACGGCACCTTCAGTTGGTGCGGCGCCAGCTCGTCCAACCGCGCAGGCAACGGCCACGGCAGCAAGTTATGCAGGAAGCTGGAAATATCCAGATTGGCAAAATGGCTCAGGCGCGACACCTTGCCCAGGTAGGGCATCAACCAATGTTCCAGGCTGGCGAGCAAGGCGCTGTCGCTGACATCCGGCCATTCACTGGCCTTGCCGGTGTCCAGATGACGCAGCAGCATCACCCGCGCCTGCCATTGCCGAAGTTCAGGAGTCCAGGGCAGCAGTTCGAGGCCTTTGCGCCGTACCAGGTTAACCAGCGCCTGACTGCGGGCAGATTCGTCGAGGCCGGTCAGCGGCTCGCGGCTGAGCACCAGTTCGCCGACCTTGCGCTGGCGTTCGGCCCGCAGCACGCCTTCGCGCTCGTCCCAATCCAACTGGTCGACGTTGCGCACCTGCTCGGCCAATACCGAATCAAACAACGCCGGATCAAAATCCGCCGCGAGGTAAATCCGTTCTTCGCGCTGGCCCTGGCGGCTGCCCAGGTCGGCGATCACCAACCAGGGTTGTTTCATCAGGCTGTCGGCTTCGGCGAACAGCGCGGCTCGGCCGTTGGCCAGGCGGTATTCGGCACCGCCCGCACGCCGTTGCTGGGCGACACGGTCCGGGTAGGCCAGCGCCAGCAACGCGCCGAGCCAGCGCGGATGATCGGGATCAGCGACCGGTTGCTCAGCCTTGCCTCTTAAATAGCCACGGTACTGCCGGGCCAGTTGTTTGGCACGCTGCACGCCACCTTGGGTGCCACGGGCCTTTTCTTCGCCGGATAACAACGCCAGGCGACTGTGCAAATCCGCGCCGGCGCCGCGCAAGATATCGCGCTCACCCAGCAGCGCTGCTACGTCACAGGCCATGTTTGCCAAGCCCAAATCCTGACCTCGCAACAGCAAATGAGCGATACGAGGATGCGCGGGTAACCCGGCCATTTTCTGGCCGTGGGCGGTCAGCTTGGTATCGCTCAACGCGCCAAGACGCTCGAGCAAATCCTGGGCCTGTGCATAAGCGGCGGTTGGCGGCACGTCGAGCCACACCAACTGAGTCGGCGCCACGCCCCAGCGGCCTAATTGCAGTGCCAAACCGGAAAGATCCGCCGAGAGAATTTCCGCGCTGGAATACGCCGCCAGCCCTTCATGTTGATCCTCGGACCACAACCGATAACACACCCCCGGCTCCAGTCGCCCTGCCCGGCCGGCACGCTGGGTGGCGCTGGCGCGGGAGATGCGCTGGGTGTCGAGGCGGGTCATGCCGCTGCCCGGGTCAAAGCGCGGGACCCGCGCCAGCCCGGCGTCGATCACCACGCGCACGCCGTTGATGGTCAGGCTGGTCTCGGCAATGTTGGTGGCCAGCACCACTTTGCGCTGGCCGGCAGGCGCCGGGTCGATGGCGGCGCGTTGGGCCGCCAAGTCCAGTTCGCCATGCAACGGGCACAACAGCACATTGGTGTTATCACCCAGTGCGTCAGCCAACTGCTGATTGACCCGACGAATTTCCGCCTGGCCCGGCAGGAACACCAGCACGCTGCCGGTTTCATCGTGCAGGGCTTCAAGGATGGTCTGCACCAACCGCGGCTCGATAAATTCGCCGGGCTGGAATGGCCGACCCCAGCGCATCTGCACCGGGTACATGCGCCCTTCGCTGCGCAGGATCGGCGCGTCGTCCAGCAACCCGGCCAGGCGCTCGCCTTCCAGGGTGGCGGACATCAGCAGGATCTTCAGCGGCTGCTCGTCGCGAAACAGGTCTCGGCCATTGAGGCTCAGGGCCAGCGCCAGGTCGGCGTCCAGGCTGCGTTCGTGGAACTCGTCGAAGATCAACAAACCCACGCCGTCCAGCGCCGGATCATCCTGCAAGCGGCGAGTGAGGATGCCTTCGGTGACCACTTCGATACGGGTGTTGGGGCCGATCTTACTGTCCAGGCGAATGCGGTAGCCGACGGTTTCGCCGACCTTTTCACCCAGCTCGCTGGCCAGTCTTTCTGCCGCTGCGCGGGCGGCCAGCCGGCGGGGTTCGAGCATCAAGATGGTTTGCCCGGCCAGCCAGGGTTCATTCAACAGCGCCAACGGCACCCGTGTGGTTTTACCGGCGCCGGGCGGTGCTTCGAGCACGGCTTCATGGCGCGTCGCCAAGGCGTCGCGCAGGGCGGGTAAAACATCATCGATTGGCAACGAATTCATACTGGCTCCAAAGCAGAGCGGCGAGTATAACGGCGAACTGCCGGGGGCCGGTGGTGGTCTCAAAGGCATACCCTTCACTTGCAGGAGCGAGCTTGCTCGCGAAAAACCCAAGAGCGCCGCGCACATTCAGGCAGTACGCGTTATCGTTGACGTTTTTCGCGAGCAAGCTCGCTCCTACCGTTCATTTCAGGAGAGTCCCATGCGTGTTGCTTCCCGTGTCATCGGCGGTGTTCTGGCCGTCACCCTGCTGAGCCAGTTGACGGCGTGCGGTTCGATTTTCTACCCCGACCGCCGTGGCCAGATCGACGGCAAGATCGACCCGGCGATTGCCGTGCTCGATGCGGTCGGCCTGCTGTTCTACGTGATCCCGGGCCTGATCGCCTTTGGTGTCGACTTCGCCACCGGCGCGATTTATTTCGAACCGGGCAAAACCGCCCAGGTGGCCCCGGAAAAACTCCAGCAAGCCATCGGCGCCGACGGCAAGGTCGACAACGCCAAGCTGCAAACCATCATCCAGAAAGAAACCGGCCATAACCTGCCGCTGGACGACCCGCGCATGATCCAGTTCAAGGGCAGCGTTCAACAGCTCGCCACCCTGGGCCTGCAACCCGCCGCTTAAGGACTGACTCCCCCCATGACCACCAGTCACGAACACGCCCGGCTGTTGCGCCTGGCCACCCGCGCGTCCGTCGGCGTGGCCTGTGTGCTGATTGTGACCAAGGCCATCGCCTGGTGGCTCAGTGGCTCGGTGAGCATGCTCGCCGGGCTGACCGACTCGCTGCTCGACGGCGTCACCTCGCTGCTCAACTTGCTGGCTGTGCACTACGCGTTGCGCCCGGCGGATGACGATCATCGCTATGGCCATGGCAAGGCAGAATCTCTGTCGGGCATGGCCCAGGCGCTGTTCATCGCCGGCAGTGCGGTGTTGATCGCATTCCAGGCGTTCCAGCGTTTGCAGCATCCGGAGCCGGTGGGCGCGCCATGGCTGAGCATTGGCGTGATCATTCTGTCCCTGGCGCTGACCGCAGCGCTGCTGATCCTGCAATACCGGGTGATCCGCGAAACCGGCTCCAACGCCATTCGCGCCGACTCGCTGCACTATCGCTCAGACTTGATGCTCAACGGCAGCATCCTGGTGGCGCTGGTGCTGGCGGCGTTCGGCTTTCATCAGGTGGACGCCTGGTTTGGCCTGGGCATCGCGGCCTACATCTTGTGGAGCGCCATCCAGATCGCCCGGGAAAGTTTTTCGGTGCTGATGGACGAGGAACTGCCGCCGGATGTCAGCCAGCACATGCTGGAACTGGCGTGCAGTGTGCCCGGTGTATTGGGCGCCCATGACTTGCGCACGCGGATTTCCGGCAGCCACTGGTTCGTGCAACTGCACCTGGAGTTACCGGGGGAATTGAGTTTGTCCGTGGCCCACGGCATCAGCGATCAAGCCGCCGATGCCATCCACCAAGCCTACCCGCGCGCCGAAGTGCTAGTGCACGCCGACCCGCAGGAAGTGGTCAAGGGCGCGAAGGCCTAGTACTGCACCTGATAGCCGCGACTGCTCAGGCAGTTGCCTTGGGCCTGGCGGTAGGTTTGCACCACGGCCGGGTCTGGGGCGTAGGTGACGGTCCTTGGGTCAAAACCACTTTGTTGCACCGCCCAGCGATAGCAGTCGTAACCGTCCTGCTGGACCTGCGCCGGTGATTGGCCGTTGGCCGGGTAAGCCACCACGTCATACCCGTTGCCTTGGGGCGTTGGCTGCGGCGCTGGCGCGGCGGGTGGTGGCTGCACCACCACGTACTGCTGGCTGCTTTCTTCGTAGGTGTAATAAGCACCGGCGGCAAGGAAAAACAGTGCGCTGCCCACCCACACTTCCCGTGCGTAATCCGGCAGGTATTGCACGCGAATCCCGTATGGCGGCGCCACTACGACATAGCGCGGGCCTTGTGGGCGATACCAGTAGCCACCCGAGAAGAAGTAGTCCTGGCCACGATACGGCACGCGGTAGTTGCGGTCGGGGAAACGGTCGACGGTGTAACCGGGACGGTACTGCGGGCCGGGGCCCCAGCCATTACCGTGCCCGTCGGGACGGCCCGGCCAGCGATGATCGTTGGGGTGGTTATTGCCACCGCCATTGAAGCCGGGCCGGCCGGGGCCACCCTGGCCGCCATTGCCTGCCTGCCAGTGCTGATTACCATCGTTGCGACGCGGAATGTCCTGGTAGTTGCCGGGACGCGGTTCCTGGGTCTGGCGCACGGTATCCGGGCGGCCCTGGATCGGCAGATTATTAGCCGGCTGGGGCGCCTGGTGCGGAGGTTGTTGCTGATTGCCTTGCGGGCGACCTTGCCACTGGCCACCACCATTGGGCCGCTCGAAATGCTCGTTCTGCGGCCGTGGCTGATTATTTTCGAAATGCTGATTCTGCGGACGCGGCTGATTGTTCTCGGGACGAGGGGCTTCAGGACGCGGTTGATTATTTTGCGGTCGAGGCTGGTTGTTCTGCGGCCGCGGCTGGTTGTTACCCGGGTGCCCTTCCTCACGCTGGCCACCGCCTTCAGAGCGAGGCTGTTCGTCGGCCATCACTTGCGCACCAACGGTTACCATCAGCAAACCAACACCTGCCAAACGCCAGATGCGCTTCATGCTATTCCTCACTGCGGATTAGGGCCTACACGTAAGACTGGAAAACCGGGGCCCGGTTCTGCGACAGGTTATCAGTCACGAGAAGTATTTTCGCAGGCAATAAAAAGGGGCGACCCGTCGGTCGCCCCTTGAGAACTTCGTCCTGGCTCAACGCTTTTGACGTTGGCTCACCTCACGCCGTCTTGTGGACAGTGTGCAGCCCGGGGGCCGGGGCAACCCTGTGGGGTTGGCGGCCGCAGCCGGCGGTATGAGCGGGCTGCAGTGGACTGTATGTCCGGGCGGTGATTCTGTTGATAACTTTACGCTCCAGGCCCGGACAGAGGATTGCGAAGATTGCGTCAATAAACAGTGCTTGCGCAATTTTTAACCCTGGATAGATAATTCGCCGCAATAGTTACGACAAAGGCCAGCCCCATGAGCAAGCTTGACCGATACGACCTGAGTATTTTGGCGGAATTACAGCGCGACGCGAGGATCTCCAACCAGGAGTTGGCCGAGCGCATCGGCCTGTCGCCTTCGCCGTGCTCACGCCGGGTCAAGCAATTGGAGGACGACGGCTACATCGCCCGCCAGGTCGCCCTGCTCGACCGCAAGATGCTCGGCCTGAGTCTCACGGCCTACGTACTGATCGGCATGGACCGACACACACCCGAGCGTTTCGAGAACTTCGAAGCCGCCATCCGCACCTTGCCGCAAGTGCTGGAGTGCAGTTTGGTGACCGGGATGGACGCTGACTACCAACTGAAGGTGGTGGTGCCAGACATGGACCACTACCAGAAACTGCTGCTGGGGCACCTGACCCGCATCGAAGGCGTCACCAGCGTGCGCTCAAGCTTTGTGCTGAACCAGGTGCTCAACAGCACCGAGTTGCCGCTGACCCATTTGCGCACCTAAGGCTAGCGCGGAACAAATGTGGGAGCTGGCTTGCCTGCGATGCAAACGACTCGGTCTTGCAGAGACACCGAGGTGATGCAATCGCAGGCAAGCCAGCTCCCACAGACCGACGCAGGTCAATGTCGCGCCGATTGCCCTGGCGTATAATCGACGCCTGCCTCAGCCGGAAACCACCCAATGAACTCGATTGATCCCGCCGTGTTTGAAGAATGGATGATGACCGGCCTGGTCAGCATCCTGATCATTTTCATGGGCTTTATCGTCTGGGACCTGGCGAAGAAATCCAAGGCCGGGCGTTTTGGCTCGATGATCCTGTTCTTCGTGCTGGGCCTGGGCGTCGCCGCGTTTATCATCAAGAGCGTGGTGATCGGCCTGATCGAGTCCGGCGCCTTATAAGCGCGCCGGCACTTCCTTCCACTGGCCTTGATCCAGGCCGTCGATCGACCAGTCACCAATCCGCACCCGCACCAGACGCAATGTCGGCAACCCTACGGCGGCCGTCATGCGCCGCACCTGGCGGTTACGCCCTTCTCGAATAACCAACTCCAGCCAATAGGTCGGCACGCTTTTGCGAAACCGCACCGGCGGGTTGCGCGGCCACAGTTGCGGCTCGTCCAGTTGCCGGGCCTCGGCGGGCAGGGTCATGCCATCGTTGAGTTGCACACCATCGCGCAGGCGTTGCAGCTGCTCCTCGGTCGGCTCGCCTTCCACCTGCACCCAGTAGGTTTTCGCCAGCTTGTGCTTGGGGTCTGCGATGCGCGCTTGCAATTGGCCGTCGTTGGTCAGCAGCAACAAACCTTCACTGTCACGGTCCAGGCGTCCGGCCGGGTAAATGCCGGGGATGTCGATGAAATCCTTGAGGGTCGCCCGCCCGCCTTCGTCGCTGAACTGGGTCAGCACATCGAAGGGTTTATTGAACAGGATCAACTTGGGCTCAGCTGGTGGCGCCTTGGCGACACGACGCGGGGCCGACGAAGTTTGCGGACTTTTCACATCAGGGCGGCGGGAAACGGGACGGGCAGGACGGGACATGGCAAAGGAACATCTAACGGTCAGGACCGACAATGCTAGTGGCCTGACCGTTAAATAACCATCCCAACCGTTTAGCGGAACGGCGGCTCGTCGAAGCTGCGCAGTTTGCGCGAGTGCAGCGAGTTGAGTTCGGTGCGCAACAGATCCACCGCCTCGATGCCGATCTTCAAGTGCTGGCTGACCGCACGCTCATAGAACGCGTTGGCAGAACCCGGCAACTTGATCTCACTGTGCAGCGGTTTGTCCGACACACACAGCAACGTGCCGTAAGGCACCCGCAGGCGGTAGCCCTGGGCTGCGATGGTGCCGCTTTCCATGTCCACGGCCACGGCGCGGGACAGGTTGATCAGCGGTCGCTCCTGGGCCCAACGCAGCTCCCAGTTGCGGTCGTCGTAGGTCAACACGGTGCCGGTGCGCAGGCGCTTCTTCAGCTCCTCGCCCTTCTCGCCGGTGACGTTGGCGGCGGCTTGCTGCAAGGCCATCTGCACTTCGGCCAGGGCCGGGATCGGGATGTTCGGCGGCACGACCCGGTCGAGAATCCCGTCGCGGCGCATGTAGGCGTGAGCCAGCACGTAGTCGCCGATGGTCTGGGACTGGCGCAGGCCGCCGCAGTGGCCAATCATCAGCCAGCAATGCGGACGCAATACGGCCAGGTGATCGGTGATGTTCTTGGCGTTGGACGGGCCGACACCGATGTTCACCAGCGTCACACCGTGGCCATCGCTGGCCTGCAAGTGGTAGGCCGGCATCTGGTAGCGGTGCCAGACCACGCCCGCGGCGATGGCAGAGGCTTCGCCGTGGTCCATGCTCTTGTCGATGATCACGTTGCCCGGCAGCACCATGCGGATAAAGCGTGGGTCACTGCGCAACTGTTCCAGGCCATGCACGATGAACTGGTCAACGTAACGGTGGTAGTTGGTCAGCAAAATCCACGGCTGCACATGGCGCCAGTCGCTGCCGGTGTAGTGCACCAGGCGGCGCAGGGAAAAGTCGACACGGGCGGCATCGAACAGCGCCAATGGCAGCGGATCGGTGTTTTCCCAATCGTAGAGACCGTCGGCAATGCCATCGGTGGCGGCGGACAGGTCGGTACTCGGGAACACCCGCGCCAGCGTGGCGGCGGTCACGCCGGAGCCGGCGAGCTCGTCGCCCTGCTCCACCACGTACGGGTAAGGAATGTTCTGCTGGCTGACGCCCACTTCCACCGTCACGGTGAAGTCGTGCATCAACGGCACCAGTTGCTCCAGCAAGTATTTGCGGAAGGCTGAAGGATGGGTGACGGTGACGCTGTAGGTCCCCGGTAACTGGACCTTGGCATACGCCCGGGTGGTCTGTGGGACTTCGCCCTGCACCAGGTAGGTCAGGCGAAGTTCCGGGTAGCGAAACATCGCGCGTTGTTCGGCGTCGGGCTCGACGCGGTCTTTGAGGTAGCGCTTGAGGGCTTGATTGAGCGCGCCAGTGGCACGCTCATGGAGAGCCGCCAGCCGATCCACGGCTTCTTCGGCGGTTTGAACGACAACAAAAGCTTCGGTCACGGTAAGCATCCTGTGTTCTGACTTGCAGGCCTTCATCTTGCCTGTATCCCTGGCGCACTGGAACACCGGAATTGGAATGCGATCAATAATGTGGGAGCGGGCTTGCTCGCGAAAGCGGTAGGTCAGTCAGCACATGTATTGGCTGATCCACCGCCTTCGCGAGCAAGCCCGCTCCCACATTTTGCCCGCATTCATTCAGAGGATTTGAGGTGTCGACCGCGCGACAATCACTTCCACATCCACACCGCGCGGCAAGGTGCCATAGACCCGGCCTGACGACTCACCCAGTCGGCTGGCGATAAAACCATCACTCACACTGGCATTACCCGCCTCCAGCAACAGCTTGGCCTGTAACGCCACGGCAATGTCCTCAGTGAGTTGCCGGGCCCGGTACTGAATGTCCTGGGTGTCCATGAACGCTGACTTCAACTGCTCGATGTGCCGCGCCAGGTGCTTGTGACCGTGGCCATCCCCCAACTCGACAAACAACGCCTCCAGCACGCCCGGTTCTTTCGACAAGGCCCGCAGCACATCAAGGCACTGCACATTGCCGGAACCCTCCCACGTGGAATTGACCGGCGCCTCACGGTACAAACGCGGCAGGATGCTGTCCTCCACATACCCGGCCCCGCCCATGCATTCGGCGGCTTCGTTGATCATCGCCGGGGCGCGTTTGCAGATCCAATACTTGCCCACCGCCGTCACCAGCCGGGCGAATTTGGCTTCCTGTTCGTTATCCAGATGGTCCAGCGCGCGGCCCATGCGCATGCTCAAGGCCAGGGACGCTTCGCTTTCCAGGGCCAGGTCGGCCAATACGTTTTGCATCAGTGGTTGCTCGCTGAGCACCCGGCCGCCCACCAGTCGATGGGCGCAATGATGGCTGGCCTGGGTCAGTGCCTGGCGCATCAAGGCACTGGAGCCGACCATGCAATCGAAACGGGTCATGGCCACCATTTCGATAATGGTCGGTACACCGCGCCCTTCCTCGCCGATCATCCAGGCCAGCGCCCCGCGAAACTCCACTTCGCTGGAAGCGTTGGAGCAGTTGCCGAGTTTGTTTTTCAGGCGCTGGATGTAGAACTCGTTGCGGGTGTCATCCGGGCGGTGCCGGGGCAGCAGGAAACAGGTCAGGCCCTTGTCGGTCTGGGCCAGGGTCAGGAAGCCATCGCACATCGGTGCCGAGCAGAACCACTTGTGCCCCACCAGCTCATACGCCTGGCCCGGGCCACCGGCGCCCACGGGGTAAGCGCGGGTGGTGTTGGCGCGCACGTCGGTGCCGCCCTGTTTCTCGGTCATTGCCATGCCGATAGTGGCGCCGGCCTTGTGGGCGATGCCGACGTTGCGCGGGTCGTATTCGGTGGCGAGAATTTTCGGCAGCCAGGTTTCAGCCAGGTCCGGCTGCAAACGCAGGGCCGGCACGCAGGCGAAGGTCATCGTCAGTGGGCAGCCGGTGCCGGCTTCGGCCTGGCTGTGCAGGTAGGTCATCGCCGCGCGGGCCACATGGGCACCGGATTGCGGATGGGCCCACGGCAACGAAGGCAGGCCATGCTCGACGGCGGTGCGCATCAGTTCGTGGTAGGCCGGATGAAATTCCACCAGGTCGATACGATGGCCAAAACGGTCGTGGCTGTTGAACACCGGTTTGTTCTGGTTGGCCAGGAAACCGGCCTCCATCAGCGGCCCGCCCGCCAGCGCGCCGTACGTGTCGATACGCTGCTCGGCCCAGCCGGCACCAAAGCGCCGGGACCATTCTTGCAGGGGCAAATCGATACGGTACAGGTTGGTGCCGTCCAGGGACGGTGGCTGGTTGGTGACGTCGTGGGTTTCGGCGAACGAGTGCAGGTTCATGACGGGCCTCCTGAAAAAAGGCCACGTTCATTGAGGCCTGCATGTCAGTTAAGCACCGTCAACCGGGTTAAAAAAGTGGCATAAGCGCCTAAGTGGCGGCGCTTTCACCCTCAACCATATGCAACAACCGCAGCTGCAGCACCAACTGCAAGGCCTCAAAACGTACTGGCTTGGTCACTCGGTCGGTGACACCCACGCCATGGCAGCTCTCACGCTCCGGGGCTTGCAAGGAGGTGCTCAAGGCGATCACCGGTAACTCGGCACAGCCGGGCAATGCACGGATCTGGCAGCACAGCGAGAACCCGCCTTCCGGTACATCCAGTAGCACCGCATCAAAGGTGTCACTCTGCAACAGCGCCAGGGCGGCCGGCCCGTTATCGACGGTTTTCACGCGGTAACCGAGCTTGAGCAACATGCCGCGCACCACCAATTGCGCGACGCTGTTGTCGTCCACCAGCAACACCGTACACTCCTGAGGCGTACGTTGCGCCTGCGGCACTCGGCGCACAGGCGCAGGTTCGGGCTGGACCGGACTGACGGCAAGCTCCAGCTGGAAGCGACTGCCGCGCCGCGGCTCGGAATTATGGGTGAGGCGGCCTCCGAGCAACTCGATCAATTGCCGGCAGATTGCCAGGCCAATGCCCATGCCGCCGTATCGGCGAGTGGTCGAGCCGTCGAGCTGGAAGAAGCGCTGATACAGGGTCGCCTCATCGAGGTAGGCGAACCCGATGCCGGTGTCGGTGACAATAAAGGTCAGGCGCAGCGTCCCGTCAGCCTGGGGCACGCCGACCACCCGCACCCGTACCGAGCCTTCGTGGGTAAATTTGAACGCGTTGTCCAACAGGCAATCCAGGCATTGCGCCAACTTGCCGGGATCGCCATTGACGCGGTCCGGTAACTCATCTGCCAGATCAATCGAAAACTCCAGGCCCTTGCTCTGGGCGCTGGCTGCGAACTGCTGGCGCAAGGTGTCGAGCAACCCGCGCAGGCTGAACACCTGGGGTTGCGGGCTGAGGCGCCCGGCCTGCAATTCGGTAAGGGTGAGGATGCCGTTGACCATGCGCATCATCTCGCGGGCCGAGCCGGCGGCGGTTTGGTGATACTGCGCCAGGTCGCCTTCCAGTGGCTCGGTCTGCATCAATTCCAGGGAGCCGATCACGCCGTTCATCGGGGTGCGCAACTCGTGGGTCAACGTGGCGAGGAATTCGTCCTTGAGCCGATTGCTGTGGGCCAGCTGCGTGTTGAGCACTTCGAGTTTCTGGCTGGCATCCAGCAGGATCTGCGCCTGTTGCTCGCGCATCGAATTGATCCGGTCGGCCAGGGCCAGGGACAACAGGGCCACTTCAAGTGCCGAGCCGATCTGGCTGGCGTACATCGTGAGGAACACATTGGGCAGGTAGCCCAGGACCATCATCGTATTCACCACACCGCCCAGCAGGAACGCTGTCCAGGCGATGATGAAGTAGCGCGCCATCCGCTGGCCGCAATACCAGGCCTTGATGGCGGCGACGAAGATGGTCACCGTGAACACCAGCGCCAAACCGGTGGCCAGGCGCAGCGCCAGCGCATAACTGGTGAACAAGGCCAGCACCATCACCGCCGCGCCGCTGACCGCCAGCGCCAGCAACAGCCGGTTGATCCAGCGGCTGTACAGCGCGGTGTGCAGGAAGCTGCGGGCAAACAGGCTGCCGAACAGCGCCGCCGACCCGATCAAAAAGGGAACCGCCGCGTTCGCCCACCACGGGTTATTCGGCCAGAAGTACTGCACGGCCACGCCGTTGACCGACAGCTGATACAGGCCGAACGAGGCAATATAGAGGATGTAATAGAGGTAGCTGGTGTCGCGCACGCTCAGGTAAATGAACAGGTTGTAGATCAGCATGCCCAGCAACACGCCGTAGATCACACCCAGCACATAGAGGCGCAATGGCTGTTCTTCGAGGTACGCGGTGGTCGACCAGAGGGTCAGCGGCGCCTGGATCGAGCCTTGGCTTTGCAGGCGCAGGTACAGGGTTTCCCGCTGGTCAGGCGCCAAGTCGAGCTTGAACAGGTAGTTGCTCTGGCGAATTTCGCGGCTGGAAAACGGCAGAATGCTGCCGGTGCGCGACACCAGTCGATAATTGCCGACGCTGTCGGGCTGGTACAGCTCCAGTTGGTTCAGCGGCGGATAGGCCAATTCCAGCAGCCAGTTGCGCGAGGCCTCCGGGTTTTTCGGACGGTAATGAAGGTCGACCTTGACCCAGAACACCGAGCGCGAATAGCCGGCATTCAAGGTGGCTTTGTCATGAGTTTTGAAGCGACTGGCGAGGACCGGCGAGCTGATATCGCCAATCGTCAGGGCGCCACTTGGGTCTTCAAGGACTTGCATCACTTGGCCCAGGGGCAACCGGGAGGTGGACTCGTTGAACTCGACTGCGCCCGCCAGCATCGGCAGCCCGCTCAACAGTAACATCAGCAAATAGCGCATAGAGCCCCAGCGTGACCTGTCCGGTTATGTCAAAAGCCTCCATTCCTTTTGAGTAGACGTGAACCGGCGATACAGTTATTGGTTTGGATCCACTCTAGCATAGCCATTACAGGCCAAAAGACACCATTGAAATAATTTTTTGAAAGGCTCTAGAGCGGGCTTTACAGAGCATTTGACCTGTATTTACCAATGATAGCAAACAGCCATTTATCTCCACTCATCCGCTAAAAATTCAACCTTCGCCCGACAGCCACCCAAAAAGCGTTTGGTGGTAAGCTCGCGCACCATGAATATCTACAGCTCTCGCCCCGTTGTCCTCTGTCTCTCCGGCCATGATCCCAGTGGTGGCGCCGGCTTGCAGGCAGATATCGAAGCCCTGCTCGCCCAGGGTTGTCATGCGGCCCCGGCCGTCACCGCGCTGACTGTGCAGAACACCGTCAATGTCAGCGATTTCCGCGTGCTGGATCGCGAGTGGGTGCTGGCCCAGGCCAACGCGGTGCTCAGCGATTCCGAAGTGGCGGCGGTGAAACTGGGCATGCTCGGTTCCCTGGAAATGGTCGACACCGTGGTCGAGCTGCTCAAGGCGCACCCGCATCTGCCGGTGGTCTGCGACCCGGTGCTGCGCGCCGGCGGTGGCGGCAGCCTGGGTAAGGACGAAGTGGGCTACGCCATGCGCGAGCGGCTGTTGCCGCTGTCGCTGATCGCCACGCCGAACCTGCCCGAAGCCCGCATCCTCGCCGAACTGCCCGAAGGCACGGCGGACGAATGCGCCGCGAAACTGCTGCCTTTCATCAAGCACTTGCTGATCACCGGCGGCCACGGCGACGAGCACGAAGTGCACAACCGCCTCTACAGTCGCGACGGCACGCACCAGACCTTTACCTGCCAGCGCCTGCCCGGCAGCTATCACGGTTCCGGCTGCACCCTGGCCAGCGCACTGGCCGGTCGGCTGGCACAAGGCGAAGGTTTGGTCAGCGCGGTGCAATCGGCCCTCAACTACACTTGGCGCACCCTGCGTGACGCTGAACAACTCGGCCAGGGGCAATTCGTGCCCCGTCGTCTGCCGTTGGATTTCTGCTCGTAACACCGAGAGGCCTGCCCGATGAAACTACGTGGCCTTTATGCCATTACCGACAGCCAACTGTTGGCCGGCAAGTTCCTGGCCTACGTCGAAGCGGCGTTGGACGGTGGCGTGACCCTGCTGCAATACCGCGATAAAAGCAGCGACGAAGCGCGCCGCCTGCGGGAAGCCGAAAAACTGCGGGAGCTGTGCTCGCGCTACAAGACGCAACTGATCATCAACGATGACGCCGAACTGGCCGCGCGCCTCGGCGTCGGCGTGCACCTGGGCCAGACCGACGGCCCGCTGACCCCGGCCCGCGCGCTGCTGGGTTCCAAAGCGATCATCGGTTCCACCTGCCACAGCCAGATCGAACTGGCCGAGCAGGCCGCCAAAGAGGGTGCCAGTTACGTCGCCTTCGGCCGCTTCTTCAACTCCAACACCAAGCCGGGCGCCCCGGCTGCCACCGTTGAACTGCTGGCCCAGGCCCGCGCGCGGTTGCACCTGCCGATCTGCGTGATCGGCGGCATTACCCTGGAAAACGCCGAACCATTGGTGGCCCACGGTGCCGACCTGCTGGCGGTGGTCCACGGCCTGTTTGGTGCCGACAGCACCCAGGAAGTCACGCGTCGCGCCCGCGCCTTCAACGATCTTCTAAAATCTTGAATTCAGAGAACACGATCATGTCCCGTTCCGAAACCCTGTTTGCCAATGCCCAGAAACACATCCCCGGCGGTGTGAACTCCCCCGTGCGAGCGTTCAAGAGCGTTGGCGGCACGCCGTTGTTCTTCAAACATGCCGAAGGCGCCTACGTCACCGACGAAGATGACAAGCGCTACGTCGACTACGTGGGTTCGTGGGGCCCGATGATCCTCGGCCACAGCCATCCGGACGTACTGGACGCGGTGCGCCAGCAGCTGCAACACGGCTTGTCCTATGGCGCACCCACCGCCATGGAAACCGAGATGGCCGATCTGGTGTGCTCCATCGTGCCGTCGATGGAGATGGTGCGGATGGTCAGCTCCGGCACCGAAGCCACCATGAGTGCGATTCGCCTGGCCCGTGGTTTCACCGGCCGCGACAGCATCATCAAGTTCGAAGGCTGCTACCACGGCCACTCCGACAGCCTGCTGGTCAAGGCCGGCTCCGGCGCGTTGACCCAGGGCGTACCGAGCTCCGCCGGTGTGCCGGCAGCATTTGCCAAACACACCCTGACCCTGCCGTTCAACGACATCGCTGCGGTCGAGCAGATGCTCAGCGAAGTCGGCCAGGAAGTGGCGTGCATCATCGTCGAGCCAGTGGCCGGCAACATGAACTGCGTACCGCCGGCCCCGGGGTTCCTGGAAGGCCTGCGCGAACAGTGCGACAAACACGGCGTCGTGCTGATTTTTGATGAAGTGATGACCGGTTTCCGCGTGGCCCTCGGCGGCGCCCAGGCTTACTACGGCGTTACGCCGGACCTGAGCACTTTCGGCAAGATCATCGGTGGCGGCATGCCGGTGGGCTGCTTCGGCGGCAAGCGCGAAATCATGCAACACATCGCGCCGCTGGGCCCGGTGTACCAGGCAGGCACCCTGTCGGGTAACCCGCTGGCCATGGCCGCCGGCCTGACCACCTTGCGCCTGATCAGCCGCCCGGGCTTCCACGCCGAACTGACCGACTACACCACTCGTCTGCTGGACGGCCTGCAACAGCGCGCCGATGCGGCCGGCATTCCGTTCGTGACCACCCAGGCGGGCGGCATGTTCGGCCTGTACTTCAGCGGCGCCGACGACATCGTCACCTTCGACGATGTGATGGGCAGCGATGCCGACCTATTCAAGCGCTTCTTCCACCTGATGCTGGACGGCGGCGTGTACCTCGCCCCGAGCGCCTTTGAAGCCGGCTTCACCTCGATCGCCCATGGTGATGCCGAGCTGAAACTGACCCTTGATGCCGCCGAGCGCGCCTTCGCCGCCTTGAAATAAGCGGCTCAAAAATCCGACGTCGCCCCTGGCGGCGTCAGATTTGCTACTTTGCTTACAGGCATTTCCGTCTTTTTTCGAGAATTCACCTGCAATCCGGCAGATAACTTGCCCACGCAGCAGAAAAACGAGTAAAGACTTTGTAAGCAGGTGCCTGCTTATTTCATAATGCGCGCTTATTGGATCCCCCCGTGGGTCCCGCGCCCCGTCAGAGGTAAGTCGATTCCCATGAAACGCACCGGCCGCACCCTGGTTCTGGGCTGCCTGTTGCTCCTTCAGCCGCTGCTGGCGTTTGCCCAGGCAGGCGGCAACTCGTTGTTAATCCCAGCGATGGGTCGTTGCACCCTCAATACCCAGCCAGAAAGCCAGGCCGAAGCCCTGAGCGCGTGCCAGAAACAGGCCGATGGCGGGGATGCGCAGGCGCAATACGAGTTGGGCGAGTACTTCTACGACAGTAAAAATCCCGCACGCGACCTCAACAAGGCTTTGAGCTACTTCGAGAAAGCCTCGTTGCAGGGCCACGCCCAGGCGCAATTCCAGCTGGGCACCATGTTTTTCCATGGCGAAGGCGTACCGGCCAATAACGTTCAGGCGTATATCGTGTTGAAAATGGCGGCGGTCAACGGCGCCGAAGATGCGCTGGACACGGCCGACGAAGTGGCCGAGCACATGCAGCGGGACGAACTGGAAGTGGCGACCCAGGTGTTGGGTCAGATTTTCCGTAACTACCTGCAGGAACTGCAGAGCGCAGATGGCAGCTCGCCATTTTCGCCACTTCCCTGAGTTTTGTAGCGCCTTTACTGCCGCCTTCGCGAGCAAGCCCGCTCCCACCTTAGACTGTATTCCAAAGGTGGAACTCGGTCGAAAGTGGGAGCGGGCTTGCTCGCGAAGGGGTCGACGCGGTCTTAAGCCTTACTTCTCAGGCATCGGCATCGGAAACGGCATGACATTGCTCATGCCACGGGCCTCACTGATTTTCGGCGTGCCCAGGCGCTCGACTTCATCGATGCGCACGATCGAATGCATCGGCACAAAACTGCGCACCACGCCCTCGAACTGAGCCTTGAGTTTTTCCTCGCCCGGGTCGACGACCAACTGTGTGCGCTCGCCAAAGACGAACTCTTCCACTTCCAGGAAGCCCCACAGATCACTTTGATAGATCTGCTTGGCGTACATTTCGAACACCTGGCCCTGGTTAAGGAAAATCACCTTGTAGATTGGAGCTTCACGTTTGGTCATGGTGGGCGGGTAACACATCGGGGGATATAAAAGAGGGCGCGAACTATAGCATGGCGTCCGATGCACAGTGCTAGGAACCTATCGGCATGCCCCCTATAATGCGCGGTTCTTTACCACCAGTTGACGATCCCCATGGCCAAGAAGCTTTACATCGAAACCCACGGTTGCCAGATGAACGAGTACGACAGCTCGCGCATGGTCGATCTGCTGGGTGAACATCAGGCCCTGGAAGTCACCGCCCGCGCTGAAGATGCCGACGTGATCCTGCTCAATACCTGCTCGATCCGCGAGCGGGCCCAGGACAGGGTGTACTCGCAGCTGGGCCGCTGGCGTGAACTGAAACTGGCCAACCCGGACATGGTGATCGCCGTCGGCGGTTGCGTGGCCAGCCAGGAAGGCGCCGCCATTCGCGACCGTGCACCGTACGTCGACGTGGTGTTCGGCCCGCAAACCCTGCACCGCCTGCCGGAAATGATCGACGCCGCACGCATCACCAAGCTGCCGCAAGTCGACGTCTCGTTCCCGGAAATCGAAAAATTCGACCATTTGCCCGAGCCGCGCATCGATGGCCCGAGCGCCTATGTGTCGGTAATGGAAGGCTGCAGCAAGTACTGCACTTTCTGCGTGGTGCCCTACACCCGCGGTGAAGAAGTCAGCCGGCCGTTCGACGACGTGCTGGCAGAAATCATTCACCTGGCCGAAAACGGCGTGCGTGAAGTGACCCTGCTGGGGCAGAACGTCAACGGCTATCGCGGCCAGACCCATGACGGGCGCCTGGCGGACCTCGCGGAGCTGATCCGCGTGGTGGCGGCCGTCGACGGGATCGAGCGGATTCGCTACACCACCTCGCACCCGCTGGAGTTCTCCGACAGCCTGATCCAGGCCCACGCCGAAGTGCCGGAGCTGGTCAAACACCTGCACTTGCCGGTGCAATCAGGCTCGGACCGCATCCTCTCGGCGATGAAACGCAACCACACCGCCCTGGAATACAAATCCAAGCTGCGCAAATTGCGTGCGGCGGTGCCGGGGATCTGCATCAGCTCGGACTTTATCGTCGGCTTCCCGGGTGAAACCGAGAAAGACTTCCAGCAGACCATGAAGCTGATTGAAGACGTCGGGTTCGACTTCTCCTACTCGTTCGTCTACAGCCAGCGCCCGGGCACCCCGGCGGCGGATCTGGCGGACGAGACCCCGGAAGCGTTGAAGAAAGAGCGCTTGAACGCCCTGCAACATCGCCTCAACCAACAAGGCTTCGAGATCAGCCGACAGATGGTGGGCTCGACCCAGCGCATCCTGGTGACCGACTACTCGAAAAAAGACCCTGGCGAATTGCAGGGCCGGACCGAGAACAACCGGATCGTCAACTTCCGCTGCGATAATCCGACACTGATCGGGCAGTTCGCCGACGTGCACATCGACGCGGCACAACCGCACTCGCTGCGCGGCTCGCTGATCCAATAAACCAAGTTTCTGTAGGAGCGAGCTTGCTCGCGAAAAACCTGAGGGCACCGCGTATATTCAAGCTGCAAGCGGTATCGTTGACGTTTTTCGCGAGCAAGCTCGCTCCTACAGAATCGCCGTCAGCCAAGATGCTCCGTTTAAGTGCTTTCGCACCCGGCCTGCTGGCGTTATCCTTGATTTCATCTTAATTGCCCCAGGGCGGCTAAAAACGACCTTGAACGCACCCATAGAACCACATCGTTTTCTCCTCGAGCCCTTTGAGGCTCGCCGTTTCGCCAATCTGTGCGGACAGTTCGACGAGCACCTGCGCCTGATCGAACAACGCCTGAGCATCGAGATCCGCAACCGCGGCAATCAATTCGAGCTTATTGGTGAACCCGAACACACCACCTCGGCAGAAAACCTCCTGCGCCGCCTCTACCGGGAAACCAAAGGTAGCGAGCTGTCGCCGGAAACGGTGCACCTGTACCTGCAGGAATCTGCGGTGCAAGACCTGGCGAATAACCCGGTAGCCGAAGCCAGCGTCGCGTTGCGCACCAAGAAAGGCATGATTCGCCCTCGCGGCTTGAATCAGCAGCGCTACGTCAAAGAGATCCTGGGTAACGACATCAACTTCGGCATCGGCCCGGCCGGTACCGGCAAGACCTACCTGGCCGTGGCCTGTGCAGTCGACGCCCTCGAGCGTGAGCAGGTGCGACGCATCCTGCTGGTGCGCCCGGCGGTGGAAGCCGGCGAGAAACTGGGCTTTTTGCCCGGCGACCTGGCCCAGAAGATCGACCCGTACCTGCGCCCGCTCTACGACGCACTCTACGAGATGCTCGGCTTCGAATACGTGGCCAAGCTGATCGAGCGCCAAGTGATCGAGATCGCCCCGCTGGCCTACATGCGCGGCCGCACGCTGAACAACAGCTTCATCATCCTCGACGAAAGCCAGAACACCACCGTCGAGCAGATGAAGATGTTCCTGACCCGGATCGGCTTCGGCTCAACGGCCGTGATCACCGGCGACGTCACCCAGGTCGACCTGCCGAAAGGCACCAAGTCGGGCCTGGCCCAGGTGATCGACGTGCTCAAGGACGTGCCGGGGATCAGCTTCACGCACTTCATGCCCAAAGACGTGGTCCGTCACCCGCTGGTGCAGCGCATTGTCGAAGCCTACGAGCGCTTCGAACACCGCGATGACCAACCGGCCAAGGACACTCGCCGCGATGCTTGAGCTTGACCTGCAGCTGGCCACCGAAGCGCCTGCCCCCAGCGAAGAACAGTTTCGCCAATGGTGCACACTGGCCCTGCGCCAGCGTACCGCCGACTCGGAACTGACCATTCGCCTGGTGGACGAGCCCGAAGGCCGTGAACTGAATCACACCTGGCGACAAAAAGACTACGCGACCAACGTGCTGTCGTTTCCCGCTGACGTACCCGATGAGTTACTGGACATCCCATTACTGGGCGACCTGGTGATCTGCGTCGAAGTGGTCGAGCGTGAAGCGGCGGAACAAGGAAAGGAACTTGAGGCCCATTGGGCTCATCTAGTCATCCACGGCTGCTTGCATCTCTTGGGTTACGACCATATAGACGATGACGAAGCCGAAGAAATGGAAGCACTGGAACGAACGTTGCTTGCAGAACTGGGTCATCGCGACCCGTATGCAGATGACGAAATTGAAACTACACCTAACTGAAACAACAAAGGATTTAGAGTAATCGCTATGAGCGAAGACCGATCGAGCAACGGGCAAAAGTCATGGCTGGGGAAACTCACCCAGGCCTTTGCCCACGAGCCGAAAAACCGCCAGGAGCTGCTGGAGCTGCTGCGCGAGGCACATCAGAACAAGTTGCTGGACAGCGAAGCGCTGGCCATCGTCGAAGGCGCCATCCAGGTCGCTGACTTGCAGGTGCGGGACATCATGGTCCCGCGCTCGCAGATGGTCAGCATCAAGGCGACCCAGACCCCTCGGGAATTCCTCCCGGCCGTCATCGACTCGGCGCACTCGCGCTACCCGGTGATCGGCGAAAGCCATGACGACGTCATGGGTGTCCTTCTGGCCAAGGACCTGCTGCCGCTGATCCTCAAGGAGAACGGCGACAGCTTCAACATCAAGGACCTGCTGCGTCCTGCCACTTTCGTCCCCGAATCCAAGCGCCTGAATGTGCTGCTGCGCGAATTTCGTGCGAACCACAATCACATGGCCATCGTGATTGACGAATACGGCGGTGTGGCCGGCCTGGTGACGATCGAAGACGTGCTGGAACAGATCGTCGGTGACATCGAAGACGAACACGATGTGGAAGAAGACAGCTACATCAAGCCGCTGCCCAGCGGTGACTTCCTGGTCAAGGCCCTGACGCCGATCGAGAACTTCAACGAGTTCTTCGACAGCGAATTCTCCGACGATGAATTCGACACGGTTGGCGGCCTGGTGATGAGTGCGTTCGGGCATCTGCCCAAGCGTAACGAGACAACGGAAATCGGCGCCTATCGCTTCCGCATCCTGAATGCCGACAGCCGCAGGATCCATCTGATTCGCCTGACACCTATTGCCCGCTAAGGACTGACATGCGCCGTATGATTGCACCCGGCTGGCCCGGTAACTTGCTGGCCGTGGTGGCCGGCGCCATCACTACCCTGGCGCTGGCGCCGTTCGACCTTTGGCCTTTTGCGCTGGTGGCCGTCGGGTTCTTTTATGCGGGATTGCGTGAACTGACACCACGCCAGGCCCTGGGCCGTGGCTGGTGTTTCGGTTTCGGTCTGTTTGGCGCCGGTACCAGCTGGATCTACTACAGCATCCACCATTTTGGCGGCGCTTCAGTGCTGCTGGCTGGCATGCTGATGCTGGCGTTTACGGCGGCAATTGCCTGGTTCTTTGCCCTGCCCGCCTGGCTGTGGGCGCGCTGGCTGCGTCGCAATGAAGCGCCATTGGCCGATGCCCTGGCCTTCGCCGCACTCTGGGTTGGCCAGGAAGCGTTTCGCGGCTGGTTCCTCACCGGCTTCCCATGGCTTTATTCCGGTTACAGCCAGCTCGACGGCCCTCTCACCGGCCTCGCGCCGCTGGGTGGCATGTGGCTGATTTCCTTTGCCCTGGCGCTGACCGCCGCACTGATCTGCAACCTGCCGCGTCTGCTGGCGGCTAAGCGCAACCTGTTCATCGGTGCGGGCTTGCTGCTGTTGGTGGCGCCATGGGCCATCGGCCTGGCACTCAAACATCACGCATGGACAAGCCCTTCTGGCGCACCGCTGACCGTGGCGGCCGTCCAGGGCAACGTCGAACAAAGCATGAAGTGGGACCCCGAGCAGTTGAATGCGCAGCTCGCGCTGTACCGCGACATGAGCTTCAGCTCCAAGCCTGTCGACCTGCTGGTATGGCCGGAAACCGCCGTGCCGGTGCTCAAGGAATCTGTCGAGGGTTACTTGGGCATGATGGGCAAGTTCGCCGCGGACCGGCACACCGCGCTGATCACCGGCGTACCGATCCGCCAGGAAGTGCACCACCAAAAGCGCTTCTTCAATGGCATCACGGTGGTGGGCGAAGGCGACGGTACCTACCTGAAGCAGAAGCTGGTGCCGTTTGGCGAGTACGTGCCGCTGCAGGACATGTTGCGCGGCCTGATCGCGTTCTTTGACCTGCCAATGTCGGACTTCGCCCGCGGGCCATCCGACCAGGCTTTGCTGCAAGCCAAGGGCTATCAGATTGCGCCGTTCATTTGCTATGAAGTGGTGTACCCGGAGTTCGCCGCCAGCTTGTCAGCCCGTAGCGACTTGTTGCTGACCATCAGCAACGACACCTGGTTCGGCCGCTCCATCGGCCCGCTGCAGCATTTGCAGATGGCCCAGATGCGCGCCCTGGAAGCGGGTCGCTGGATGATTCGCGCCACCAACAATGGCGTCACCGGCCTGATCAACCCGTACGGGCAGATCACCGTGCAGATCCCGCAGTTTGAGCGCGGGATTCTCTACGGCGAGGTGGTGCCGATGCACAACCTCACGCCGTATCTGGAATGGCGCTCGTGGCCGTTGATCATCCTGTGCCTCGGCCTGTTTGGCTGGGCGCTGTTGGCGGGCCGGATGTCGAAAACGGTTTAATAGAAATACTCGGACAATGTGGGAGCGGGCTTGCTCGCGAATGCGGTCTGTCGGGTAATGCACCTGTGACTGACACACTGCATTCGCGAGCAAGCCCGCTCCCACATTTGCCCTGCGGTATTACCTGTAAAACATCCGGTAGCCCACCTGCCCCACCGCTTCATTCAGCAACTGCCCGCTCTGCCAAACCGACTTGAACTCCGGCATCCAGCCACCCAGAGGCCGGGCATTGTCTAAACCGAGAAAACCCACCGGCGCCGGAACCACCGTAAACCCGGCCTTTTCGAAGCTCCAGCGCGAGCGCGGCATGTGCCAGGCCTGGGTTACGACGACCACACGCTTGATCCCCTGCGGCAATAAAATCTCGGCGCTCATCTGCGCGTTTTCCCAGGTGGTACGGCTGCGCTCTTCCTTCCAGCGCACGCTCACATCGAAGTCATCCTGCATCGACACCGCCATTAACTCCGCCTCGCTCGGCGGCGTGCCGTAGTGCAAGCCGCCGCTGGTCAGCACCGGCAAACCCGAAGCCTTGGCCAATCTCGCCGCGTAACGCTGGCGCTCAAGCCCGATCCCCGTCGGCTGATCGGAGCCCCAGGCCGGATCCCCACGCTCACGCCCGGAACCCAACACCACAATGGCATCAGCCCGCTGCGCCAGGGTTGCCCATTCGTCCCGGGCCAAAGGCGGCTCGGTCTCCAGGGCCTTTGCCCCCCACTGCACAGCCACCGGCAGGCTCATCAACCACATCCCGCCGAACCCCAGGGCAAAGCACACGGCTGCCAGTCGTGGCCGGCTGCGACGAAACCACCAGGCAAGCGCCAGCAACAGCAACAGAACGCCGGGCGGCAACAGCAATTGTTTAATGAAGTAACGAATAGGCATCGGGCATCTCCAAAGATGCCCGAAGCCTAAGGTGTAACGAGGTTAAGCGACAATCTTTACAAGAACAGATTTTGAGAAGGCTACAGATAACGCGTTACTTCACTTGAAACGCACGGACCGGAGTTTTTCCGGGCTGCGACCGGCCGAGAAATCCTTGAGCCATACCACCTTGGCCGAGCGCGAAAACTCCTCGGCTGGCGGGGAGGCCATGCCATGGGGCGCGCGATGCTCATTTAGCTCCAGATACACCTTGATTACGTCCAGCTCTGCCTGGCTCAAGCCACGCAGTTCCAACTCCAGAGGCCGCTCATCACACAATCGGCCAGCGGTTTTTGCTGCATCCAGTGCTCGACCCAAACGGTCGATCAGTCCTTCGTACACCTGCGGTTTCGTTAAAGTTCGCTGCGAATCAACCATCCCTCACCTCATTGAAGATAAGACTCACTCCCCACTAAACAGCGTAGTCCTGCTGGCCCTGCCTGCCTGACGCCGCGACCAACGGCCTCGGCGGCGCAATCAGGGTTTCCCTCGATAGAGTGGGGTCATGTATGCTACGGCGCTTCCTGTAACTCCACTTCCCGCAGGGTTTGGGCACGGACGCGCCGCTTTTTGGTGTCGATCAACCTGAACGTTGCACCGAAGAGGATTAGGCCACCCCTATTCAGTTCAAAAGTAGCCATGCACGAACAATATCAGCCCCGTGAAATAGAAAATGCCGCCCAGTCGTTCTGGGATGAGCAAAAGTCCTTTGAAGTCAGTGAACAGCCAGGCAAGGAGACTTTCTATTGCCTATCGATGTTCCCTTACCCCAGCGGCAAGCTACACATGGGGCATGTGCGCAACTACACCATCGGCGACGTCATTTCCCGCTACCAGCGCATGCTGGGCAAGAACGTCCTGCAACCCATGGGTTGGGACGCCTTCGGCATGCCGGCGGAAAACGCCGCGATGAAGAACAACGTAGCGCCCGCCAAGTGGACCTACGAAAACATCGCCTACATGAAGACCCAGCTGCGCAGCCTGGGCCTGGCGGTGGACTGGTCCCGCGAGGTGACCACCTGCAAGCCTGATTACTACCGCTGGGAACAATGGCTGTTCACTCGCCTGTTCGAAAAAGGCGTGATCTACAAGAAGAGCGGCACCGTGAACTGGGACCCGGTGGACCAGACCGTACTGGCCAACGAACAAGTGATCGACGGCCGCGGCTGGCGCTCCGGCGCACTGATCGAAAAGCGCGAAATCCCGATGTACTACTTCAAGATCACCGCCTACGCGGATGAGCTCTTGTCGAGCCTCGACGATTTGCCTGGCTGGCCCGAGCAGGTCAAGACCATGCAGCGCAACTGGATCGGCAAGTCCAAGGGCATGGAAGTGCAGTTCCCCTACAACGTCGACTCCATCGGCGCAGAAGGCGTACTGA
This sequence comes from Pseudomonas sp. AN3A02, assembly GCF_011765255.1. Classification (NCBI taxonomy): domain Bacteria; kingdom Pseudomonadati; phylum Pseudomonadota; class Gammaproteobacteria; order Pseudomonadales; family Pseudomonadaceae; genus Pseudomonas; species Pseudomonas sp. AN3A02. The sequence goes on along the minus strand of NZ_JAARNI010000010.1, from coordinate 31,599 downwards.
AAGTCTTCACTACCCGTCCGGACACCCTGCTGGGCGCGACCTACGTCGCCGTGGCCGCTGAACACCCGCTGGCCACCCAGGCTGCACAGAACAACCCTGAGCTGCAGGCGTTCATCGCCGAATGCAAAGGCGGCAGCGTCGCCGAAGCCGACGTCGCCACCCAAGAGAAAAAAGGCCTGCCGACCTCGTTGTTCGTCGAGCACCCGCTGACCGGCGAGAAGCTGCCGGTGTGGGTCGCCAACTACGTGCTGATGCACTACGGCGATGGCGCGGTAATGGCTGTGCCGGCCCACGACGAGCGCGATTTCGAATTCGCCACCAAGTACAGCCTGCCCATCAAGTCCGTGGTGCGCACCAGTTCCGGCGACACCAACCCGGCCCCGTGGCAAGACGCCTACGGCGAGCACGGCACCCTGATCAATTCCGGTGAGTTCGACGGCCTGGATTTCGAAGGCGCGTTCGACGCTATCGAAGTCGCGCTGATCAAGAAAAACCTCGGTGCCTCGCGCACCCAGTTCCGCCTGCGTGACTGGGGCATCAGCCGCCAGCGCTACTGGGGCTGCCCGATCCCGATCATCCACTGCGAAACCTGCGGTGATGTGCCGGTGCCGGAAGACCAACTGCCCGTCGTACTCCCGGAAGATGTAGTACCGGACGGCGCTGGTTCGCCCTTGGCGCGCATGCCTGAATTCTACGAGTGCACCTGCCCGAACTGCGGCGCACCGGCCAAACGTGAAACCGACACCATGGACACCTTCGTGGAGTCCTCGTGGTACTACGCCCGCTACGCCTCGCCGCACTATGAAGGCGGCCTGGTGGAAAAATCCGCGGCCGACCACTGGTTGCCGGTGGACCAGTACATCGGCGGTATCGAACACGCCATCCTTCACCTGCTGTACGCGCGCTTCTTCCACAAGCTGATGCGTGACGAAGGCCTGGTGAGCTCCGACGAGCCGTTCAAGAACCTGCTGACCCAAGGCATGGTGATTGCTGAAACTTACTACCGTCGCGAAGCCAATGGCGCCTACACCTGGTTCAACCCGGCGGACGTCGAGTTGGTGCGTGACAGCAAGGCCAAGGTGATCAGTGCCAAGTTGATCTCCGACGGCCTGCCGGTGGAAATCGGCGGCACCGAGAAGATGGCCAAGTCGAAGAACAACGGCGTCGACCCACAGTCGATGATCGACCAGTTCGGCGCAGACACCTGCCGCCTGTTCATGATGTTCGCCTCGCCGCCCGACATGAGCGCGGAATGGTCCGACTCCGGCGTAGAGGGTTCGCACCGTTTCCTCAAACGCGTATGGCGCCTGGCGCACGCTCATGTCAGCCAGGGCTTGCCGGGCAAACTGGACGTGGCAGCCTTGAGCGATGAGCAAAAAGCCATTCGCCGCAGCACCCACCTGGCCATCAAGCACGCCAGCCAGGACGTGGGCCAGCACCATAAATTCAACACTGCCATCGCCCAAGTGATGACGCTGATGAACGTGCTGGAAAAAGCCCCGCAGGCCACCGAACAAGACCGCGCGCTGGTACAGGAAGGCCTGGAAACGGTCACCCTGCTGCTGGCTCCGATCACGCCACACATCAGCCACGACCTGTGGAGCCGCTTGGGCCACAGCGGTGCAGTCATCGATGCCGCCTGGCCAGTACAGGATGACAGCGCCCTGGTACAGGACACGCTGCAACTGGTGATTCAGGTCAACGGCAAGCTGCGTGGCCAGATCGACATGCCTGCCAGCGCCACTCGTGAAGAAGTCGAAGCCGCCGCCCGTGCCAATGAGAACGTGCTGCGCTTCACCGAAGGCCTGACGATCCGCAAAGTGATCGTGGTGCCCGGCAAACTGGTCAATATCGTCGCTAGCTAATCGGATCGGGCGCCAGGGGCATAACCCTGGCGCCGAACAAAACCTCCAGGGCCTCGATAAGGCCCACATGGTTTCAAGGGGAGCATCAAAATGATCAAACGCAATCTGCTGGTTATGGGCCTTGCCGTGCTACTGAGCGCTTGCGGCTTCCAGCTGCGCGGCACCGGCACCACCGACCTGACGCTCAAGGAACTGGACGTCACCGCACGCAACTCCTACGGAGAAACGGTGCAACAGCTGCGCCAGGTCCTGGAAAACAGTGGCGTCAAAGTCTATACAGGCGCGGCTTATAAACTGAACCTGGCGGATGAAAAAGAAGAGCAGCGCAACCTCAGCTACGCGAGTGCCGGGCGTGCTTCGGACATTGAGCTGAGCACCACGCTCTTCTACGAAATCCAGGGCCATGACAACCTGCCGCTGATGGGCGACAAGATCCAGGTACAGAAAGTCGTGAGCCACGACGGCAACAACCTGGTGGGTTCGGATTCCGAAACCATCCAGGTGCGCAAGGAAATGCGTCGTGAACTGGTGCAGCGCATGGTTCTGCGCCTGCAACAGATCACCCCGGAAAAACTGGATCAACTGCAGCAAACGGCAGACAACAAAGCCAAGGCAGATGCCGATGCGCTGAAAGCTGCGCAAGAGTATGAAAACAGCCAGCCTAAACAGTCGCCTGTCGAAGTCCCTGCCGAGTAAGCCAGACGGGGCGCCCCAGGCGCCCCGTTCGCCCTGCCTATGAAACTTGCCCCCGCCCAACTCGCCAAGCACCTGCAAGGCAACCTCGCGCCCGTCTACATCGTCAGCGGTGATGACCCACTGCTGTGCCAGGAGGCTGCGGACGCGATTCGCACCGCCGCCCGCCAAAAGGGCTTCGATGAACGCCAGGTATTCAGCGCAGACGCCAGTTTCGACTGGGGCACGCTGCTGCAAGCCGGGGCGAGCATGTCGCTGTTCGCCGAAAAACGCCTGCTGGAACTGCGCCTGCCTTCGGGCAAGCCCGGCGATAAAGGCGCGGCAGCCTTGATGGAATACTGCGCACGCCCTGCCGAAGACACGCTGCTGCTGATCAGCCTGCCCAAGCTTGATGGCAGCGCGCAGAAGACCAAGTGGGGCAAGGCGCTGGTGGAAGGCGGCCAGACGCAGTTCATACAGATCTGGCCAGTGGACAGCAGCCAGCTGCCGCAGTGGATTCGTCAGCGCCTGTCGCAATCCGGGCTGACTGCCAGCCAGGACGCGGTGGAGCTGATCGCTGCGCGGGTGGAAGGCAACCTGTTGGCGGCCGCCCAGGAAATCGAAAAGCTCAAGCTGATGGCTGAAGGCGGCCAGATCACCGTCGAAACCGTACAAGGCGCCGTGGCTGACAGCGCGCGCTTTGACGTATTTGGCCTGGTGGACGCGATCCTCAACGGCGAACCCGCCCACGCCTTGCGCATGCTCGAAGGGCTGCGCGGCGAAGGCGTCGAGCCCCCGGTGATTCTCTGGGCCCTGGCCCGGGAATTACGCCTGCTGGCCAATATTGCCCTGCAATACAGCCAGGGCATCCCGCTGGACAAGGCTTTCAGCCAGGCCCGGCCACCGGTGTGGGACAAGCGCAAACCGCTGATCAGCAAAGCCCTGCAACGGCACTCGGCGCAACGCTGGGCGCAATTGCTGCTCGAGGCCCAGCGCATTGACGCGCAGATCAAGGGCCAGGCGGCTGGATCGCCCTGGATGAGCTTGAGTCGTTTGTCACTTTTGATGTCAGGACAGCGCTTGGCGCTGCCTGCTGAATAGTCCTACGACTCGCTGGGCTGGACAGAATGCAAACTTCGGCCGATGATTCGCACCGCATCATCAACCCGCCAAAGAGTACCCATCATGAGCAAAAAGCCATCCAAGCATGGCCCCAACAAGGCCAAATCCATCATCGCCCAGCCGTTGTTCCGCAGTCGCCAGGAACGAGCCGGCAAAGGCAAAGGCAGCTACCGCCGCGAAGCCTTCCAGTCTAATAGCTGGGAGGCTTCTTACTTTCTGGCTGCCTGAAGGCAAGCGCCCCTCTGGCATGATAAGGTCTGTACCTGATTCGTACTCCCTGGACCTGTGCATGCCCTCTAGTCTTTCCCGTCGTTGGCACCTTCGCCAACTGATCGCTGCCTCCAGCCTCATTCTGTTAGTCGCCTGCGCGGAAAAACCCACCGCCGCCGATGCTCAACCCCTGCCCCCGCTCCAGACTGCACCGGTAGCCGCACCTGCCGTCGTTGCGCCACTGGCGGTGGACAACCTTGATATCCAGCCGACCCAGACCTTTGCCGAATGGCAGGCAGGCTTTCGCGTAGAAGCCCTGAAGGCCGGTATCACGCCACAGGTTTTCGACACGGCCTTTGCCAATGTCGTACCCGACATGGCGGTGATTCGTGCCGACCGCAGCCAGCCGGAGTTTTCCCGCCCGGTGTGGGAATACCTCGACGGCGCCCTGTCGCCGCTGCGTGTACGTAATGGCCAGGCACTGCTGGTGAAATACGCCGACATTCTGCAACGCATCGAAGATCGTTATGGCGTCGACCGCCAGGCGCTGGTCTCGGTGTGGGGCATGGAGAGTAACTTCGGCCAGTTCCAGGGCAACAATTCGGTGATCCGCTCCCTGGCGACCCTGGCGTATGAAGGCCGTCGCCCGGCGTTCGCCCACGCCCAACTGCTGGCGGCGCTGCAAATCATCCAGCATGGCGACATCGCGGCTGACCAGATGAAAGGCTCCTGGGCCGGCGCCATGGGCCAGACCCAGTTCATCCCGACCACCTACAACACCCACGCCGTGGACTTCGACGGCGACGGTCGCCGCGATATCTGGAACAGCCCGGCCGACGCCCTCGCCTCCACCGCGCACTACCTGCAAAGCTCCGGCTGGCAGAAAGGCCAGCCGTGGGGTTTTGAGGTGCAGCAACTGCCGTTGAACTTCGATTATGCCCTGGCCGACGGCAGCGTGCGCAAGACCGTTGGCGAATGGCTGAAGCTCGGGATCCAGGTGCCGCCTGGCGCCAGCGTGCCGGCCAATGTGGACCAGCTTTCTGCCGCCCTGCTGCTGCCCGCCGGCTATCGTGGCCCGGCGTTCCTGGTGCTGGATAACTTCCGCGCGATCCTCAAGTACAACAACTCGTCGTCCTATGCGTTGGCGGTTGGTTTGCTGTCGGAACGGTTCGGTGGCGGTGGCGTGATTCGTGGGAGCTGGCCGAAAGATGAGCTGCCGTTGAGCCGCTCACAACGGATTGATTTGCAAACAGCACTCAGCGCCCAGGGTTACGATGCCGGCAACCCGGACGGGATCATCGGCGCCAACACCCGCAAGGCGATTCGTGCAGCGCAGCAGTCGCTGGGCTGGCCGGCGGATGGTTATCCGACGGTGAAGTTGCTGGAGTCGCTGCAAAGCCGATAGATCGGCGCATGGCGACTACCGCATTCGCGAGCAAGCCCGCTCCCACATTTCGATCGCATTCCTTCAGGAAGTACACGGTCAAAATGTGGGAGCGGGCTTGCTCGCGAAGAGGCCTTCAGCGGCAATACAAGGGTCAGGCCTTAAACACCACATCCTGCTCCAACACCAACCGCCTCTCCCCCGCATCCAGCCGCACCCTCGCGCCCATCGGCAAGGTCAGGTTCGGATTGCAGTGCCCACTGCGCCAGCCGGACAGTACCGGAATGCACAACGGCTCAAAGGTCTGTTTCAGCAAGCGCTCAAGCGCGAGGCTATCAACCCCAGCCACATCCCCCACCACCACACCCGCCACCTGAGCCAACTTGCCGGCCAGGCGCAAATGCGTGAGTAGCCGGTCGATTCGGTACAGCGGCTCGTTAATGTCCTCGATAAACAGAATGATGCCCTCGGCCTCAATCTCGTACGCCGTGCCCATCACCGCCGCGATCATCGATAGATTGCCGCCCAACAACCGCCCGCAGGCGATGCCTGGCTCGACGGTGGTCAGCGGATAGGCCACCGGGTGAGTCAGCTGGCTACCGGCCTTCACTTGCCCGCGCAGCATGCTGAACAGCGACGACTCGGTAGGTTGTTGCTTTTCGCCTAACAGGTCAGCGTTGTACATCGGCCCGTGGAAGGTGACGAAACCGGCATAGCGGTTGATCGCCAGGTGTAAGGCGGTGATATCGCTGTAGCCGACAAATGGCTTGGGATTGGCCCGCAGCAGGTCGAAGTCCAGGCAGTCCAGCAGGCGTGGGGTGCCATAGCCGCCGCGCAGGCAAAAAATCGCGTCGATGGACGGGTCGGCGAACGCCCCGTGCAGGTCATTCAGGCGTACGTCATCACTGCCGGCCAGGTAGCCATCACGCTCGCCTACACCTGGGAAAACCCGCAGTGTGTAGCCCCGGGCGCGCATCCATTGCATGGCCTTGTCGATATCCAGCTCGGCCGGCCCGGCAGGGGCAATCAGCCCGATCACGCCTTCGGCGCGCAGCGCAGGTACCGCACAAGTGGTCAATTGAGTCGTCATCCATGGTTCTCCTCGTGTGGATTGCCCAAGGCACTCTAAACAGCAATGGTTGCAAACAGAAGAGGATGACTTAACCGCAACCTGTAGGAGCGAGCTTGCTCGCGAAGGTCGTAAACGATAACGCGCGCATTCTGGATGCGCGCGGTGCTCTTGAGTGCTTCGCGAGCAAGCTCGCTCCTACAGTGAGGGCGAGACTTACGAAACCAGGCTGGCCTTGACCAGTTTCGCCTGCTCGTCGGCGTGGTACGAGGAACGTACCAGCGGGCCGGAAGCGACGTTCTTGAAGCCCATTTTGTAGCCTTCTTCGGCAAACCAGGCAAACACGTCCGGGTGCACGAAGCGCTGTACCGGCAAGTGGCTACGGGATGGCTGCAGGTACTGGCCGAGGGTCAGCATGTCGATGTCGTGTTCGCGCATGCGCTTCATGACTTCGATCACTTCTTCGTCGGTTTCGCCCAGGCCCAGCATCAGGCCGGATTTGGTCGGAATGTGCGGCATCATCTGCTTGAATTTCTGCAGCAGGGTCAGCGACCACTGGTAGTCCGAACCCGGACGCGCAGCCTTGTACAAGCGCGGCACGGTTTCCAGGTTGTGGTTGAACACATCCGGCGGCTCGGCGGCGGTGATTTCCAGCGCTACGTCCATACGGCCACGGTAGTCCGGGACCAGAGTTTCGAGCATCACGTTCGGCGACAGCTTGCGGATCTCGCGGATGCAGTCGGCAAAGTGCTGGGCACCGCCGTCGCGCAGGTCGTCACGGTCTACGGAGGTGATCACGACGTACTTGAGCTTCAGGTCGGCGATGGCGATGGCCAGGCTTTCCGGCTCGTTGACGTCCAGTGGCTTCGGCCGGCCGTGGCCAACGTCGCAGAACGGGCAACGACGGGTGCAGATGTCACCCATGATCATGAAGGTCGCGGTGCCACCGGAGAAGCACTCGCCCAGGTTCGGGCAGGACGCTTCTTCGCACACGCTGTGCAGCTTGTGTTTGCGCAGCAGGGCCTTGATGCGGTCGACTTCCGGCGAAACCGGGATACGCACGCGAATCCAGTCAGGCTTTTTCGGCAGTTCGGTGGTCGGAATGATCTTCACCGGGATGCGTGCAACCTTCTCGGCGCCGCGCAGCTTGACGCCGGCTTCTACCTTGGCACGCGGGGCCGGACGCTCGGTAACATCCAGCGTCGGGATCATGGTTTGCACTGCATCAGTAGTCATAATCAGTCGATTCCGCCCGTTAGGGTCGTCTGCTCAGCATAGTCGAGGTGTTTGACGAGCTGCGCGCGCAGCCGGGCACTTACCTCGGCAAATTCTAGTGGTGTTGCGTGATCACTCAACTGGGTCATCGCCAAACCGGCGTAACCGCAGGGATTGATCCGTCGAAACGGCGCCAGGTCCATGTCCACGTTCAAGGCCAGGCCATGAAAGGAACAGCCGTGGCGAATCCGCAGGCCCAGGGAGGCGATTTTCGCGCCATCGACGTAAACCCCCGGTGCATCCGGCTTGGCCGCCGCGGTCACACCGTAGCTGGCCAACAGTTCGATCAGGCATGACTCCATGCGACTGACCAACTCCCGCACGCCAAAACCCAGCCTGCGCACGTCCAGCAACAGATAAGCCACCAATTGGCCTGGGCCATGGTAAGTCACCTGCCCGCCGCGGTCGACCTGCACCACCGGGATTTCTCCCGGCAGCAGCAAATGCTCGGCCTTGCCGGCCTGGCCCTGGGTGAAAACCGGCGGGTGCTCGACCAGCCAGATCTCATCCGGGGCTTCGGTGCCGCGCTCGTTGGTGAACCGCTGCATGGCGTGCCACACCGGCTCGTATGCCATTTGGCCGAGCTCGCGAAAGCCCAGGGTCTGTGACATCACAACACCATGTGCACGAAGCCGGTAGCCCGCAGTTCGCTGTTGATGTTGTAGAGCTGGTCTTGATCGGTCGCCAGGATATACAGCTGGGTCGTGGTGTACTTACCTGTGCTGCTTTGACGATCAATGGTCTTATCAAGATTGATCTCGGCGTGCTTCAACACGATGGCAATCACCGCGTCTTTGCGGCCCACGCCAGTATCGCTGATCACTTTGATCGGATAGTCCTTTTGAGGGAACTCGATCTTTGGCGCCTGTACTTCTTTATCGGTCATGGCAGAACAGCCTCGTAAGCGGTAAGCCGTGGCGACGGCAAAGCCCCGCGTCAGATCAACGCGGGGCTTTGCAGGTGCACACTATCAGTTGAACAAGCCGTAGAAGAATAGACGGATGCTATCCCACACGCGTCGGAAGATACCACCTTCGTCGACGGCGTCCAGAGCGATCAGGTCGGCGCTGTGCACCACTTTGTCGTCCAGCTTCACTTCGACTTTACCGATGACATCGCCCTTGGCGATCGGTGCGACCAGTTGCGGGTTCATGGTCATGCTGGCAACCAGCTTCTTGAGCTGGCCTTTAGGCATGGTCAGGGTCAGGTCTTCAGCCAGGCCGGCCTTGACTTGATGGGTTGCGCCTTTCCATACAGGGGCTTGAGCCAGCTCGGTGCCTTTCTGGTAGAAGGTCTGAGTTTCGAAGAAACGGAAGCCATAGGTCAGCAGCTTCTGTGTCTCGGCCGCACGGGCCTGCTCGCTGTTGGTACCGAACACCACGGCAATCAGGCGCTGGCCGTCACGGACAGCGGACGACACCATGCAGTAGCCGGCTTCTTCGGTGTGACCGGTTTTCAGACCATCGACGGTCTTGTCACGCCACAGCAACAGGTTGCGGTTAGGCTGCTTGATGTTGTTCCAGAAGAACTCTTTCTGGGAGTAGATCGCGTAGTGCACCGGGTCGACACGAATGATCGCGCGCGCCAGGATCGCCATGTCGTGAGCCGACGAGTAGTGCTCCGGGTTCGGCAGGCCGGTCGGGTTCATGAAGTGGCTGTTGGTCATGCCCAGGTCGGCCACGGTTTTGTTCATCATGTCGGCGAACGCGTCTTCGCTGCCGGCGATGTGCTCGGCCAGGGCTACGCTGGCGTCGTTACCGGACTGGATGATGATGCCGTGCAGCAGGTCGCTGACAGTCACCTGCGAACCGACCTTGATGAACATCCGCGAACCGCCGGTGCGCCAGGCGTTTTCGCTGACGGTCACTGGATCGTTTTCACCGATCTGGCCGCGACGGATTTCCAGGGTCGCGATGTAGGCGGTCATCAGCTTGGTCAGGCTGGCTGGGGGCAGGCGCTGGTCACCGTTGTTCTCCACCAGCACGTTGCCGCTGGCGGCATCCATGAGGACCCAGGCCTTGGCAGCCAGTTGCGGGGAAGCCGGCACCATTTCAACCGCCCAGGCGGCCGGGGTGATGATCAGCGAAAGAAGCAGGCACGTGCGTTTGGCTAAGGAGGTGATGTTCATCCGTCTCTCGAAATTGCTTATGGAAACTTGCCCTCGCGGGCAAAACTATTCAGACAGCCCGTCGCCAGACTGTCGCGTGTTCGGTTGTACGCCCACCCCTTGCCCCTGGGTTTTTATTGTTCAACGAGCCAACAACCAGGGTTCAAACCCGCATGCGAGCCTGAACCATCAATCCTTTGTATCGCTTATTCGGCGGTGACCACGCTGGGTTGCCCCAGGTTAGCCAGGCGCACGCTGTTCTGCACTTGCGCAACCTCGCTCGGCGAGCCGATAGGGCCCATGCGCACACGGTGCAGGGTCTGCTGGTTACGCACAATAGAGCTGATAAAGACCGGCGCGTTGACCATCCCGCTGAGCTTGGACCTTAACAGCTCTGCCGCGTCGGGGTTGGCGAAAGCGCCGACTTGCAAGTACTGCCCGCCCACGGTAGAAGCCCCCGGAGCTGCACGCGGTACGACGACCGTGTCCGGAGCATGTTGCGCCGGCGGCGGCGTCCACTGTTCGATCTTGCCTGTCGACGCGGTCACTTGCGGTTGCTGGGTTTGCGGCTCGTTAAGCATCAACGGCGCCGGCTTGCCACGCTGGGCCCAGTACTGGGCCGGGTCGATACCTTCAACCTTCACGCGTGCCGTACCGATTTCGGCATACCCGAGTTTCTTCGCGGCAGCGTAGGACAAGTCGATGATCCGGTCCGAATAGAACGGCCCACGGTCATTGACCCGCAGGATCACCGTGCGGTTGTTGTCCAGGTTGGTCACGCGTACATAGCTGGGCAGCGGCAGGGTCTTGTGCGCCGCGCTCATGCCGTAGAGGTCATACACTTCGCCGTTGGCGGTGTTCTGGCCATGGAACTTGGTCCCGTACCAGGACGCCGTACCCGATTGCACGTAGGTCTTCGATTCTTGCAGCGGGAAGTAGTTTTTGCCCAATACGGTGTAGGGGTTGGCCTTGTAAGGGCCGGTGTGCAGGGTCGGCGTGGCATCCGGGATCTTCGACACATCCACATCCCACCACGGCGCGCCGTCTTTGTGGGCGCGGTTGATGTCCAGCCCAGGTTGGGAGCGGACGGCAGTGCCACTGGCTTTTTGCACCGGTGCACGGCTGGTAGAGCAACTGACCACCAATAACGACAATGCGGCGTAAGCCACCAGCTTCAGGGGTTTGTACATCGGTGATACCGGCATTACTTGACGCCCCGTGCTTGGACCAGCATGTCTGACAGCTGATGCACGGCCATGGCGTACATCACACTGCGGTTATAACGCGTGATTGCGTAGAAATTCTTCAGGCCCATCCAATATTCCGGGCCGTTCTCGCCTTCGAGGCGGAACGCCGTCACCGGCATATCATCGCGTGGCGCATTCTGACTCGACCAGCCCAGCGCCCGCAACTCCCCCACCGTCTTGACGGGCTCGATACCCTGGGTCAGGCCTTCGTCGGCGCGATCGCCCGTAACATCGGCACGGATCACCACCGGCTCGCCGGCTACCCATCCATGACGCTTGAAGTAGCTGGCAACGCTGCCGATGGCGTCATCGGGGTTGCTCCAGATATTGATATGGCCGTCGCCGTCAAAGTCCACGGCATAGGCGCGAAAGCTGCTCGGCATGAACTGCGGCAAGCCCATGGCCCCGGCGTAAGAGCCCTTGAGGGTCAACGGGTCGACCTGCTCTTCACGGGCCAACAACAGGAACTCGCGCAGTTCCTTGCGGAAGAATTCGGCGCGCGGCGGGTAATCGAAGCCCAGGGTCGACAAGGCGTCGATCACCCGGTAGCTGCCGGTGTTGCGGCCGTAAAAGGTTTCGATGCCGATGATGGCCACGATCACTTGGGCCGGCACCCCGTATTCCTGCTCGGCGCGGGCCAGCACGGCTTCGTGTTGGCGCCAGAAGTCCACGCCACGCGCCACACGGGCGTCGGTCAGGAACATCGGGCGATATTCCTTCCACTGCTTCACGCGTTCGGCGGGCCGGGAAATGGCGTCGAGGATTGCCTGCTTGCGCTGGGCCTCGCGGAACACGCCCATCAGTTGCTCACCGGCGAAACCATAGTCACGGGTCATCTCACCGACAAATTCGGCGACCTGGGGCGAGCCGTCGTAGTCGCCGGCCTGCGCTTCCTGCACAGCGGCTCCCAGCAGGCCCAACAGGCCCATCCAGGACACGTGCCGAGCCGCCCAGCCGCGCATTACTTGCATTGACATCTTCACCTTATTCAAACCTGTGCGATCCACTTACGATGGGTATGGATCGACATCAAAACCCCAAACGCTGACATCAATGTCACCAGCGAAGTTCCGCCGTAGCTAATGAACGGCAACGGCACCCCAACCACCGGCAACAGGCCACTGACCATACCGATGTTGACGAAAACGTAAACAAAAAACGTCATGGTGAGGCTGCCGGCGAGCAATTTGCCGAACAGCGTTTGCGCCTGGGCGGTAATCACCAGGCCGCGGCCGATCAGCAGCAAGTAAATCAGCAACAGTGCGCAGATGCCCACCAGGCCGAACTCCTCGCCCATCACCGCGATAATAAAGTCGGTGTGGCTTTCCGGCAAAAAGTCCAGGTGCGACTGGGTGCCCAACAGCCAACCCTTGCCGAACACACCGCCGGAACCGATGGCGGCCTTGGACTGGATGATGTTCCAGCCGGTGCCCAGCGGATCGCTCTCCGGGTCGAGGAACGTGAGGATTCGCTGCTTCTGATAGTCGTGCATGAAGAAGAACCACATGGCCACGGCCACCGGCACGGCGGCGGCCAGCACGCTGAGGATCCAGCGCCAGCGCAAGCCACCCATGAACAGCACGAACGCGCCGCCCGCGAGGATCAGCAGCGAGGTGCCGAGGTCGGGCTGGCGCACGATCAGGATAAACGGCACGCCAATCAATATCAGGCTGATGCCCACGTGCTTGAGCTGGGGCGGCAATGTGCGTTTTGACAGGTACCAAGCGATGGTCGCCGGCATCAGGATCTTCATGAATTCCGACGGCTGGAAGCGAATCACCCCCGGGATGTTGATCCAGCGGGTCGCCCCCATGGCGTTGTGGCCCATGACATCCACCACCACCAGCAGCAACACACCGGCGACATAACCCAGCGGCACCCAGCGCGCCATGAAGCGCGGCTCCAGCTGGGCGATCACCACCATCGACAACAGGCCCAGGCCAAACGAGGACGCTTGCTTGATCAGCAGGTCCCAGTTTTTGCCACTGGCTGAATACAAAACGAACAGGCTGCCGGCCGCCAGGGTCAGCAGCAGGATCAGCAACGGGCCATCAATGTGCATGCGCTGCAGCAACGTGGCACGACGGCGCATCACATCCTCGCTGGAGAGGATGCGATCAAAATTACTCTTCACGGGCCGTAGCCTCCACGCTTGAAGGGGTGCCGCCATATTCGGGCTTGAGCTTGCCGTCTTCGGTCAACAGCCAGGCATCCATGATTTGACGCACCACCGGAGCGGCCACACCGGAACCGGACTCGCCGTTCTCGACCATCACTGCCACAACGATTTTCGGGTTGTCGGCCGGGGCAAAGCCGACGAACAAGGCGTGGTCACGGTGGCGCTCCTGAACTTTGGAGCGGTCGTATTTCTCGCCCTGCTTGATCGCGACCACCTGGGCCGTACCGCTCTTGCCGGCAATCCGGTATTGCGCGCCGGCTGCCGCTTTACGCGCGGTACCCCGGGCGCCGTGCATCACTTGCTGCATGCCGTGGTTGACCTTGGCCCAGTCGGACGGGTCGCGCAGCACGATATCGGGAATCGGGTTTTCATCCACCGGGCGTTCGCCCTCGATGGTCTTGGCCAGGTGCGGACGGTTCCACACACCCTTGTTGGCCACCAGCGCGGTCGCCTGGGCCAGTTGCAGCGGCGTGGCCTGCATATAGCCCTGGCCGATCCCCAGGATCAGGGTTTCGCCCGGGAACCACGCCTGCCGACGGGTTGCTCGCTTCCACTCGCGGGACGGCATCAGGCCCGGCGATTCTTCGAACATGTCCAGGGAGACTTTCTGACCGAGGCCGAACTTGCCCATGTAGGCCGAGAGCCGATCAATCCCCAGCTTGTGGGCCAGGTCATAGAAGTAGGTGTCGTTGGAACGCATGATCGCCGTGTCCAGGTCCACAAATCCGTCGCCGGTGCGGTTCCAGTTACGGTATTTGTGATCGTAGTTGGGCAGCATGTAGTAGCCGGGGTCGAACACGCGGCTCGACGCCGTGACCACGCCAGAATCCAGGCCGGCAATTGCCACTGCCGGCTTGATGGTCGAGCCCGGTGGATACAGGCCGCGCAGCACGCGGTTAAACAGCGGCCGGTCAATGGAATCGCGCAGCTCGGCGTAGGCCTTGAAGCTGATCCCGGTGACAAACAGGTTCGGGTCAAAACTTGGCTGGCTGACCATCGCCAGCACTTCGCCAGTACTCGGGTCCAGCGCCACCACAGCACCACGGCGACCGCCCAGGGCCATCTCCGCCGCTTCCTGCAACTTGATGTCCAGGCTCAGCACGATGTCCTTGCCGGGCACCGGGTCGGTACGCTTGAGCACCCGCAGCACGCGGCCACGGGCGTTGGTCTCGACTTCCTCGTAACCCACCTGGCCGTGCAGTTCCGGCTCGTAGAAACGCTCGATGCCGGTCTTGCCGATATGGTGGGTGCCGCTGTAGTTGACCGGGTCGAGGGTCTTCAGCTCTTTCTCGTTGATTCGGCCCATGTAGCCGACCGAATGCGCGAAGTGCGCCCCTTGCGGGTAATGCCGCACCAATTGCGCCACCACTTCCACACCCGGCAACCGGAACTGGTTCACCGCGATCCGGGCGATCTGCTCTTCGGTCAGCTCGAACAGGATCGGCACCGGCTCGAACGGCCGGCGCCCCTGCTTCATGCGTTTCTCGAAGATCACCCGGTCTTCCGGCGTCAGTTGCAGCACCTCGACGATCACATCAAGGATCTGCTGCCAGTCGCCGGAACGTTCGCGGGTCATGCTCAGGCTGAAGCTGGGCCGGTTATCCGCGACCACCACGCCATTGCGGTCGAAAATCAGCCCACGGGTCGGAGGAATCGGCTGCACGTGCACCCGGTTGTTTTCCGACAGCGTGGAGTGATAGTCGTACTGGATTACCTGCAGGAAATACAGGCGCGCAATCAGCACCCCCAGCAGTACCACCACCAAAATCGCGCCAAACACCACCCGCGCGCGTACAAGACGTGCGTCTTTCTCGTGGTCCTTGATGCGGATCGGCTGGGTCATCAGGCAGGGCGCAGATTATTTGTGGTAAGGGTGCCCGGACAGAACTGTCCAGGCGCGATACAGCTGTTCACCGATCAGGATTCTTACCAACGGATGCGGCAGTGTCAGGGGCGACAGCGACCAGCGCTGGTCCGCCCGCGCGCACACTTCCGGCGCCAGCCCCTCGGGGCCGCCGACCATGAAGTTGACCGTGCGCGAATCCAGGCGCCAGCGATCCAGCTCCACCGCCAACTGCTCGGTGCTCCAGGGCTTGCCGTGCACTTCGAGGGTCACGATCCGCTCGTTGGGCCCGACCTTGGCCAGCATGGCTTCGCCTTCCTGACGGATAAAGCGGGCCACGTCGGCATTTTTGCCCCGGGTATTGAGCGGTATTTCCACCAGTTCCAGCGCCAATTCGGATGGCAGGCGCTTGGCATATTCATGCCAGCCTTCTTCCACCCACTTGGGCATGCGTGAACCGACAGCGATCAGACGCAGGCGCACAGCCGTTCCTTATTCCTGGTCTTTGTTGAGCTTGTCGAAGTGCGCGTGGCCAACTTCAGGGCTGTGGTGCTTGCCATCAGCGGCACGGCTCTGCTCGGCGCCTATCCACAGACGCTCCAGGTCGTAGAACTGACGGGCGTTGCTGGTCATCATGTGAACGATCACGTCGTCCATGTCCAACAGTACCCAGTCGCTGTCGCCCTTGCCTTCTTCACCCAATGGCTTGACGCCCTGGGCTTTGACCGCTTCGCGAACCTTGTCCAGCATCGCGCCGATCTGGCGGTTGGAGGTACCGGTGGCGATGATCATGAAGTCGGTGATGCTCTGCTTGTCGCGCACGTCCAGGACTTGAATGTCCTGGGCCTTCACGTCTTCCAGGGCAGCCACGGCAACCTTGACCAGCTCTTCGCCGGCCAGCTCAGGGCCGGTGTGGGCTTCTACTGGCAGAGGAGCGCTCTTGAACGTGCCTTTGCGCTTAACTTTGCTTACGTCTTTGTTCGTCATATAAAACTCGTTTTGCTCGTATGTTCGGGCGCTCGCTGCACGAATGTTCGTGCGTTCAAGCGCGCCTTTTCAGTTCGACGCACGGTAAAGCCCGTGCGCATCGATGTAGGCCAGGACCGCGTCAGGCACCAGGAAACGTACCGACTTCCCGCTGGCCAGCAGTTGACGGATCTGGGTGGCAGACACCGCAAGCGGGGTTTGCCAGACGAATGCAATATTCCCGCTCGGCCCGGTCAGGGCCAAAGGGTCACTTACCGACCGCGCTGCCAGCAGGTTGCGCAAGGCATCCGGCGATTCTGCGTCGGCATCCGGGCGTTGCAGCACCAGGATGTGGCAATGCTGGAGCAACTCTTCCCAGCGGTGCCAAGTGGGCAGGCCGCAAAACGCGTCCCAGCCCAAAAGTAGAAATAACTGGTCATCCGCGGCCAACTCGGCCCGCATCAGTTCCAGGGTGTCGACAGTGTAGGACGGTTTGTCGCGTTTGAGTTCGCGGTCGTCCACCACCAGCGGTGCGATGCCGGCCACCGCCAGGCGGACCATCTCCAGGCGCTGCTGCGCAGACACCTGCGGCGTGTCGCGATGGGGCGGCCGGGCATTCGGTGCCAGGCGCAGCTCATCCAGCCCGAGGGCGTCCGCGACTTCCAGTGCACTGCGCAAATGGCCGATGTGCACGGGGTCGAAGGTGCCGCCGAGCAGCCCGATGCGTTTACCCATCAAGTGCGCACATGACCGTCACCGAACACCACGTACTTCTCGCTGGTCAGCCCTTCCAGGCCAACCGGGCCGCGTGCGTGAAGCTTGTCGGTGGAGATACCGATCTCCGCCCCCAGGCCATACTCGAAGCCGTCGGCAAAACGCGTCGAGGCGTTGACCATCACCGAAGCGGAATCCACTTCGTTGAGGAAACGCCGGGCGTCGCTGAAATGCTCGGTGACGATGGCGTCGGTGTGCTTGGAGCCGTATTGGTTGATGTGTTCGATGGCCTGGTCCAGGTCGTCGACGATGCGGATCGACAGGATCGGCGCCGTGTATTCGGTGTACCAGTCTTGCTCGGTGGCTTCGATCACGTCGCTGCCGAGGATCGCCCGGGTACGCTCGCAGCCACGCAGTTCAACGCCCTTGTCACGGTAGATGGCAGCCAGCGGCGGCAGCACGCGATCGGCAATGCCGGCGTGCACCAACAGGGTTTCCATGGTGTTGCACGGGGCGTAGCGGTGGGTCTTGGCGTTGTCGGCGATGCGGATCGCCTTGTCGAGGTCGGCGGCGACGTCGATGAACACGTGGCAGACGCCGTCCAGGTGCTTGATGACCGGCACCTTGGCATCACGGCTCACGCGCTCGATCAGGCTCTTGCCACCACGCGGCACGATCACGTCGACGAATTCAGGCATGGTGATCAGCGCACCAACGGCAGCGCGGTCAGTGGTCTCGACCACTTGCACCACTTCGGCCGGCAGTTCGGCCACGGCCAGGCCCTGCTGAATGCACGCGGCGATGGCACGATTGGAATTGATGGCCTCGGAACCGCCCCGCAGGATGGTGGCGTTGCCGGACTTGAGGCACAGGCTCGCGGCGTCGATGGTCACGTTCGGGCGCGACTCATAGATGATGCCGATCACGCCCAGGGGCACGCGCATCTTGCCCACCTGGATACCCGATGGCAGGTAGCGCATGTCGCGGATTTCACCGATGGGGTCAGGCAGCTTGGCCACCTGACGCAAACCTTCGATCATGTCGTCAATGCGTTCCGGCGTCAGCGCCAGGCGATCCAGCAAGGCAGGCTCCAGACCATTTGCCCGGCCGTTGGCCAGGTCTTGCTCGTTGGCGGCGGTCAGCTCGGAGCGCGAAGCATCCAGAGCGTCGGCAGCCGCCAGCAAGGCGCGGTTCTTCTGCGCCGTGCTCGCACGGGCGATCAACCGCGAGGCCTGACGGGCAGCGCGACCCAGGCGGGTCATGTAGTCAAGAACGGACTCAGTCATGGTCTGGTGGGGTCTTGGCAAAGAGGAAAGCGGCAGATTATAGCTGTGACGCCGTCCCACGGACAGCGGTGAGGGGCGGATGGTCGAAATGAGCTGTAAAAACCCGACGTTCAGCGGGAATTAAGGCTGGAGTTGTTATCATCCTGTCACATTTAGCCGTATTACCTTTGATCGCCATGTCCAGTTTTTCGCCATTGATCCCCGCCAACGCCCTGCCCGACGGCTTTTTCGACCGTGACGCGCAACTGCTCGCGCGCGAATTGCTCGGAAAAGTCATTCGCCATCGTGTCGGTGATTTGTGGCTGTCGGCGCGAATTATCGAAACCGAAGCCTATTACCTCGCCGAAAAAGGCAGCCACGCGTCCCTCGGCTACACAGAAAAGCGTAAGGCTTTGTTTCTGGATGGCGGCCACATCTATATGTACTACGCCCGTGGCGGGGATTCGCTGAACTTCAGCGCCCATGGCCCAGGCAATGCGGTGTTGATCAAATCGGCCTATCCGTGGGTCGACGAAGTGTCCGGCCCGGCCAGCCTGGCGCAGATGCTGCTGAACAACCCGGACGCCAGCGGCAAGCCGCGCCCCTCGCAAAAGCTGTGTGCCGGCCAGACCTTGCTGTGCAAGGCGCTGGGTTTGAAGGTGCCGATGTGGGATGCCAAACGCTTTGACCAGGAGTTGCTCTACGTGGAAGACGTGGGGCTTGCGCCGGCGCAGATTATCCAGACCACCCGACTGGGCATCCCCGGCGGGCGCGATGAACACCTGATGTACCGCTTCGTGGATGCCGGTTATGCGCCGTATTGCACACGGAACCCGCTGCGCCGGGGCCAGGTCGAAGGCCGCGACTATTTTTTGATTTGAAACACACCAGCCCTCTGTAGGAGCGAGCTTGCTCGCGAAGAACCCGAGAGCGCCGCGCTAAACCAGAAAGCCCGCGTTATCGTTAACGACCTTCGCGAGCAAGCTCGCTCCTACAGAGGGGGCAATATTCACAGAGGGAGTTTGATTGTATGGGCCCATGGCTCGATGGCATTACCGGCTGGCTGACCCTAAACCCGCAATGGCTCGCCGTGGCGGTATTTATCGTGGCGTGCGTGGAGTGCCTGGCCATTGCCGGCCTGATCGTACCGGGCACGGTGTTGCTGTTTGCCATCGCCGCACTGGCCGGCAGCGGCGCACTGTCCCTGGGGGAAACCCTCTTGCTGGGCTTCCTCGGTGGCATGCTGGGTGATGTTGCTTCCTACTTCCTCGGTCGTCATTTCCACCAAAACATCCGACGCCTGCCCGGCCTGCGGCATCACCCTGAATGGATGAGCGGCGCTGAGGCTTACTTCCACAAGTACGGCATTGCGAGCCTGCTGGTAGGACGTTTCATTGGCCCGTTGCGGCCGATGCTGCCGATGGTCGCGGGCATGTGTGACATGCCCTTCCCACGCTTTGTTGCCGTGAGCCTGCTGGCCGGCGCGGGATGGTCGGTGGCGTATCTGCTGCCGGGTTGGGCCACCGGCGCGGCCTTCCGTCTGCCATTGCCCGAGGGCTTCTGGCCAGAAGCCGGGATTGTCGCCGCCTGCCTGGCGGTGCTGATCGGCGTGAGCCTCAACACCAGCCTGCGCGGCCACCGGCGCGCCACCCTGTGGATTGGCTGCATCGGCGGCACACTGCTGATTGCGTTGTTTATCGGCTATCACTACCTGAACGACTTTGACCAGGGCTTGATGGCGCTGGTGCAGGAACACCGCGGCCCGGCGATCGATAGAGCCATGGTGATGGTGACCCAGCTCGGCGAGTTCAAGAAGATGTTTGTGGCCAGTGCCGTATTGACCGGCCTGCTGGTCGTGGCGCGGCAATGGCGCCAGGCAATCTTTGTCGGCGCCACCCTGCTGGGCGCTGCGCTGATCAATACCGGCACCAAACTGTTTTTTGCGCGGATGCGCCCCGAAGTGCTGACCGATCCGCTCACCAGTTTCAGCATGCCCAGCGGCCATGCATCCGGCTCGTTTGCATTCTTCCTGGCGTTGGCGGTGCTGGCCGGCCGTGGTCAACCGACCCGCCTGCGCCTGACCTGGCTGGTGCTCGGCTGCATTCCCGCAGCGACCATCGCGATTTCCCGGGTGTACCTGGGCGCGCACTGGCCGACGGACATCCTGGCCGGCACCCTGTTGGCGATGACGGTCTGTGCCTTCAGCCTGCACTTCAGCCAGCAGCGCAGCCCATTACCAGCAATGCCGCCGAAAGTCTGGTGGCTGATCTTGCCCGTGTGTGGCGCGGTGCTCGCGTTTATTGCGTTTACCGGCACCTCTCACGCGCTGCTCAGGTACGCCTACTAAGCAGGCCCCAGCCAATCCAAGGGCGCAGCGCGACGTTCTACGCTGCGCTCGCGCCGCTCCAGAAACATTTCGTCAGCTATATGCGCGGCGCGTTCGGCGATGTCTTCCGCACCGCGACCGTCGTCCAACTGCAGTATCTGTGTCGTGATGGCTATAAAAAAGGCATCCCATACGACCTGCTCCGATTGCGAAAGCTGAATCATCCTTCCCCCTGATCATCGTTACGTGATTGCCAACTATTTCAGGCAACGAGATCAGGACAACGACGGAAAATCTGAAGACGGGGAAGGATAAATCCGAGCGGCACTCGCGGGTCAGGTGAACAGCTCGCCCTGCAATTCATCCAGCAACAGTTGAATCGCGTCCAGTCGCTGTTGCGGGTCATCAAGTTGCAGCAGGTCGATCTTGTCGGCCTCGGTAAAGGGCAGCAGATACGCCAGCTGATTGCCCAAGGCCTGCTGGCCATCGGCGTGGGTGCCCATGTCCAGCGACGCTACCAATGGGTGCTCAGCCAGGGCATGGAGCAGCGCGAGCAAGTCGGCGTCTTCCTCTTCCAACGGCTGCTCGGGGTGTTCGTCCAGCCACTGCACCTCAGCCACCAGCAGTTGGTCCTTCTGCACACCGGCGTCACGTACGCGGAAACGCCGACCGCCCTCGACCCGAATCCCCAGCAGGCCATTGTCCTGCTGCTTGAAGTCGCGAATCAGCGCTTCGCAGCCAATCAACGCGTAGCCATCCGGCGCCAGCCCGACTTCCTTGCCGTCGAGGATGCACACCACGCCAAAGCTTTCGCCCTTTTTCATGCAGCGGCTGATCATGTCCAGGTAACGCACCTCGAACAATTGCAGGTCGAGGGTGCACCCGGGAAACAGCACGGTATTGAGCGGGAAAAGCGCCAGACTCATAAAAGGTTTCCTTAAACCCGACTTAAATAACCAGCGACACGGCCAACGGCAAGAACACCGCCGTGGCCACGCCCATCAAACTCATGGCCAGCGCCGCAAAGGCGCCGGTCTCTTCGCTTTCCTGCAAAGCCACCGAGGTACCCACGGCGTGGGCGGTCATGCCCAGCGCCATGCCGCGCGCCTCAGGGCTGTGCACGCCCAGGCACGACAAATACGCCGGCCCGATCATCGCGCCGATCACCCCGGTGATCAGCACAAACACCGCCGCCAATGCCGCCACGCCACCGATCTGCTCGGCCACCAGCATCGCAATCGGTGAGGTCACGGACTTGGGCGCCATGGTCATCAGCATCATGTGTTCGGCACCAAACCACCAGCCCAACAGCACGCACAGACCGGTGGCCAATACGCCTCCCACTACCAGCGTAGTAAAAATCGGCCAGAACAATTGGCGAATCCGTCGCAGATTCAGGTAAAGCGGCACCGCCAGGGCTACCGTTGCCGGGCCCAGCAGGATGCTCATGATCTCGGTGCTTTTGCGGTACTCGACGTAGGTCAGGCCGCAGCTGAGCAACACGCCGATCACCAGCAGCATCGACACCAGCACCGGCTGCAGGAAAATCCAGCGGGTTTTCTCGAAGCCCGCCAGCACCAGCTGATAGGCGCCGAGGGTGATGCCGATGCCGAACAGCGGGTGATGAATGACCGCCGACCACGCGCCGTGCCAGTCGAAGATCATTGGTCCTTCTCCTTGCGCTTGACCATCTGCTGCATCAACACGCCGACAAAACCCATGGCGATCACCAGCGACAACACTAACGCGCCGACGATGGCCCAAAAGTCGGCGGCGATATCCTTGGCATACACCATCACGCCTACCGCCGGCGGCACCAGCAGCAACGGCAGGTAACGCAGCAGACTGCTGGCGGCCAGGCTCAGGGGTTCACCGACTTCGCCGCGCCACACCAGAAATGCCAGCATCAGCAGCAGGCCAATAATCGGCCCCGGCAACACCGGGACAAACAAATGATTGATCGCCGTGCCGAGCAATTGAAACAGCACCAGCCATGTCAGACCGCGTAACAGCATCCGTTCTTCCCCCCAAAAGCGTGTCGGCATTATAAGCACGCTGCCTCTATGGAGCGGCATTCGCCAAAAGCATGGTGGGTTGACCGGGCCAAGTGCCCGTGATGATCTACATTGGTTCTCTGGACCTGTCCAAAAACACAACATGATGAACCAAGGAGAGTCGCAATGCCCTCAGTACCCGTAGAGCAACTCAAGGATTATGTCGGCAAGGAACTGGGACGTTCCGCATGGCTCACCATCGACCAGGAGCGCATCAACCTGTTCGCGGAAGCCACCGGCGATTTTCAGTTCATCCACGTCGACCCGGTGAAAGCCGCCAAGACACCGTTTGGCGGCACCATCGCCCACGGTTTCCTGTCGCTGTCGCTGATACCCAAGCTGATCGAAGACATCCTGATCATGCCAGAAGGCCTGAAAATGGCAGTCAACTATGGCCTGGACAGCGTGCGCTTCATCCAGCCGGTGAAGGTGGATTCCAAGGTGCGCCTGGCCGTGACCCTGACCGACGCCACCGAGAAAAAGCCTGGGCAATGGCTACTTAAAGCTACCTGTACCCTGGAAATCGATGGCCAGGAAAAACCCGCGTATATAGCCGAGTCGTTGTCACTCTGCTTCGTCTGAGCCTGGCTGTGGTGGGCCCGACCGCTCACCACAATTCATGTAAATTTATGTATAGATCTCGCAGCTGCGGCATACTCGGCGCTCAATTATCCGGATCCCGCTATGCGCCCACTCGCCCCCCTTGCTCTTGTCCTGTTGCTCACCGCGTGCGGCGACGGCGAATCGCTGTTGCCGCCCGATGCGCGGCTGCCCGATGGCGGTCGTTACCGTGGCGATGTGGTCAATGGCTTGCTGCAAGGCCAGGGCCGAGTGGATTACCCCAACGGCAGCTGGTACGCCGGCCAGTTTGATAAAGGCCAATGGCACGGCCAGGGTGAGTGGCATGGCAGCAATGGCGAAGTCTATAAAGGCCAGTTCCAGCAAGGCCTGTTCGACGGCCAGGGCAGCCTGACCACTGCGGGCAACAGCTACGTCGGCGGGTTCAAGCAAGGCAAACGCAACGGCGAAGGCACCCTCAAAGAAGGGCAGATGACCTATCGCGGCGAATTCAAGGACGACCAGTATTCCGGCCTCGGCCGCCTCGAGCTGGCCGACGGCAGCCAGTACCAGGGCCAGTTCGCCCACGGCAAGCCCAACGGCGAAGGCCAGCGTAACGACGACAGCGGCAACCAGTTCAGCGGCCGCTTCGTCGATGGCCAGTTGGAGGGCAACGGCACCTTCAACAGTGCCGAAGGCGACATGTACATCGGCCACTTCAAACAGAACCAGCTCAACGGCAAGGGCCGTTATGAGAACGCCGACGGCGACGTATGGATCGGCGAGTTCAAGGAAGGCGCCCTCAGCGGCAAGGGCGAACTGATCGGCGTCGACGGCAGCCACTATGTCGGTCAATTCGTTGACTGGCGCTTCACCGGCCCAGGCCGCCTGAACCTCACCGACGGCAGCTTCTATATCGGCGGCTTTGACAGCGACAGCTATCAAGGGCGTGGAACCCTGGTGCTCACCGATGGCACCGTACAGGCCGGCACCTGGGTCAACGGCATGCGCGTGCGCGACGCCGACGGCAAGTTATTACCCGACCCGCTGGAAACCGGCCTGCTGGCCCAGGGCCGCTTGCTCGATGCTGCCCTCGCCGCCGTGCCAGCCTCCACCAAGGCGGTGGAGCTGTACACCCTGGTGGTGGCCGGCGACGGCAAGCAGAGCGTGTTCCTGCGTGAAGCCGACTACGTCAGCAACATGCTCGCCACCCGCTTCGGCGCCTACGGCCAGATCCGCCTGGTGAACCACCGCGACCATATTGCCGACCGCCCCATGGCCACTCGCGAAAGCCTGCGCCGCTCGGTCCAGACCCTGGCCGAACGCAGTGGTCCGGAAGACCTGGTGTTCATCTACCTGACCAGCCACGGCACCCACGAACACGAACTGGTGCTCGACCAGCCACGCATGGAGCTGGCCGACCTGCCGGCCGATGAGTTGGCCGCCGTGCTGGCACCGCTGAAGAACCGCGACAAGATCATCGTGATTTCGGCCTGCTACTCCGGCGGGTTCATCCCGGCGCTGAAAGACGAACACACCCTGATCATGACCGCCTCACGGGCCGACCGCGTGTCGTTCGGCTGCTCCGAAGAAGCCGACTTCACCTACTTCGGCGACGCCCTCTTCGCCCAGGCCTTCAACCAGACCGACGACTTGCAGCAAGCCTTCAAACTGGCGCAAACCCACGTGGCCGAACGCGAACAGGCGGACAACTTCGAAGCCTCCGAGCCGCAGATCTGGGCCCCCAAAGGCGTGATTGCCCATTGGCAATTATTACGAAAACAGCAGGCACGAAAAGCGTTGGAAAGCGTCTCAATGAATAGCAAGGAAGCCAAGAGCAACTAAGCTGAATCTGTATCTAGGGGGAAACATCATGTACCTGACGCCTCAGCATATATTGCTCGCCGGAGCCTCCGGCCTGACCGGGGAACACCTGCTGGACCGCCTGCTCAACGAGCCGACAGTGACCCGCGTGCTGGCACCCAGCCGCAAGCCGTTGGCCGAGCATCCACACCTTGAAAACCCGGTGGGCGACCCGGCGGTGTTCTTGCCGCAACTGAGCGGCCAGGTGGACATCGCCTTCTGCTGCCTGGGCACCACCATCAAACAAGCCGGGTCCGAAGCAGCCTTCCGCGCCGTCGACCTGGACATGGTCGTAGCCTTCGCCAAGCGCGCACGGGAGCTGGGCGCACGCCACCTGATCGTGATCAGCGCGATCGGCGCCGATCCGAAATCGTCGATCTTCTACAACCGGGTCAAGGGCGAAATGGAACAGGCGCTGAAGGCTCAGGATTGGCCGCAGTTGACCATCGTCCGACCTTCGCTGTTGCTGGGTGAGCGGTTGGAGCCACGCTTGGCCGAGCAACTGGCCGGGCCATTGTCGCGACTGATTCCGGGCAAGTACCACGGCATTGAAGTGTGCGAACTGGCACGCGCGATGTGGCGGCTGGCGCTGGAAGAGCAGGACGGGGTGCGGGTTGTGGAGTCGGATGAGTTGCGCAAGCTCGGCAAGTAACCCGTATTCCAGGGCGTACACCATCCAAATGTGGGAGCGGGCTTGCTCGCGAATGCGGTAGATCAGTCACTGATGTATTGACTGACACTGTGCATTCGCGAGCAAGCCCGCTCCCACATTAGGTATAGGGTGTTCCTGATATTTTGTACTACAGGCCGCCCGTCGCGTTAAACCCAACCCCCAACACCGTCAGCACCGACAACGGCAACAGCAACGTATCGAGCAACGCGCTGGCCGGCAGGTCGACATGGGGATAGCTCGGCGCCTCGGCCCCAAAGCGGTCCATTGCGCAACACCCACCTTGAATCGCATACAAATCCAGACGCGTCCCGGCATACACCACCGGCGCCCCGGGTTGTGCCGCGTCCAGCGTGCGCGCAGTCGCGCACCCCGTCAGCTGAGCCGCCAGCAACACCATCAATAGTTTATTCATCACTGCTCAAATGGTGCTCGCCCCAGCGCGGCAGCATGTCCTGGGGAATGTTCAGCAGGTTGAGAATCCGCGCCACCACAAAATCCACCAGGTCATCGATGGTTTGCGGCTGGTGATAAAAGCCCGGCGACGCCGGCAGGATGGTCACGCCCATGTTTGATAGCTTGAGCATGTGTTCCAGATGGATGCTCGAATACGGCGCCTCGCGCGGTACCAGAATCAACTGTCGGCGCTCCTTCAAGGTCACATCCGCTGCCCGCTCGATCAGGTTGTTGCAGGCCCCCGTGGCAATCGCCGACAGGGTCCCGGTGGAACACGGCACCACCACCATCGCGGCCGGCGCGCCGGAGCCCGAAGCCACCGGCGACATCCAGTCTTCCTTGCCATAGACCTTGATCTGCCCCGCCGCCGCACCGGTGTACTCGGTGAGGAAGGCCTGCATCATCTGCACCTTGGGCGGCAACGCGACATCGGTCTCGGTGGCCAGTACCAGTTGCGCCGCCTTGGAGATCAGGAAGTGCACCTCGCGGTCTTCGCGCACCAGGCAATCCAGCAGGCGCAAGCCATAGGGCGCGCCCGATGCGCCGGTCATCGCCAGGGTGACGCGTTCCGGGCCGCTCATTTCAGGGCCTCGGCGAGTTTGCCGTGCAGGCCGCCGAAGCCGCCGTTGCTCATGATCACCACGTGAGTGCCGGGCTTGGCCTGGTGTTTCACGTGCTCAATGATGCCTTCCAGTGAGTCGCAGCAAATCGACGGCACCGTGCACAGCGCGGCGATGGCGGGCAAGTCCCAGCCGAGGTTGGCCGGTGCATACCACACAGCCTGGTCTGCATCGTTCACGCTTTCCGGCAAACCATCACGGTGGGCGCCCAGCTTCATGGAGTTGGAGCGTGGTTCGATAATCGCAATGACCTGGGCGCCACCCACGCGTTTGCGCAGGCCATCCAGGGTGGTGGCGATGGCCGTCGGGTGGTGGGCAAAGTCGTCGTAGATGGTAATCCCATTCACTTCGGCGACCTTTTCCATACGGCGCTTGACGCTTTTGAATGCGCTCAAGGCAGCGATGCCCATGGATGGCACCACCCCGACATGCCGCGCAGCCGCCAGGGTAACCAAGGCGTTGGCGACGTTGTGTTGGCCTGTCATGTCCCAATCGACGATGCCTTGGGCGACGCCTTCGAACAGCACTTCAAATTTTGAGCCGTCTTCACTCAGCAGTTTGACCTGCCATTGGCCGGCCGCGCCGGTGGTTTGTACCGGGGTCCAGCAGCCCATCTCGATCACGCGCTGCAAGGCCGGCTCGGTAGTCGGGTGAATCACCAGGCCTTCGCTTGGGATAGTGCGCACCAAGTGATGGAACTGCCGCTCGATGGCCGCCAGATCAGGGAAGATGTCAGCGTGATCGAACTCCAGGTTATTCAGGATCGCCGTGCGCGGGCGGTAGTGAACGAACTTGGAGCGCTTGTCGAAGAATGCGCTGTCGTACTCATCGGCTTCGATGACAAAGAACGGGGTGTCGCCGAGGCGCGCCGACACCGAGAAGTTCTGTGGCACGCCGCCGATCAGGAAGCCCGGGCTCATGCCCGCGTGTTCCAGCACCCAGGCCAGCATGCTGCTGGTGGTGGTCTTGCCGTGGGTTCCGGCAACCGCCAGCACCCAACGGCCTTGCAACACGTGGTCTGCCAGCCATTGCGGGCCAGACACGTAAGGCAAACCTTTATTCAGTACGTACTCGACCGCCGGGTTACCGCGGCTCATGGCATTGCCGATCACCACCAGGTCCGGGACTGGGTCGAACTGCGCCGGGTCGTAGCCTTGGGTCAGCTCAATGCCCTGAGCCTGCAGCTGCGTGCTCATGGGAGGGTAAACGTTGGCATCGGAGCCAGTAACATGATGGCCCAGTTCTTTGGCGAGAACCGCCATAGAGCCCATGAACGTGCCGCAAATACCGAGAATATGAATGTGCATAGTCGACCTCGTAAAACATCGAGGCAGGTTAGCGTAGGGTGGGAAAATTCGCACTCTTTAGCTAACGGGCGATCCCGTGTTTACGCAGCTTTCTATACAAGGTGTTGCGGCTTACCCCCAGCTGCTCTGCCGTATGGCTCATGTGCCAGCGTTGTTGCTCCAAGGCATTGAGCAGCGCCAGGCGCTCTGCATCGTCCAAGGGCGAATCCGAACGGTCCTCCACTACTGCAGGCTGCGGGCGCGACTGGCGAATGACCGCCGGCAGGTCCTCAAGCCCAATCCGTCCATCGTCACACAATGCCGCCAACGTGCGCAGCACCGTGCGCAACTGCCGCACATTGCCCGGCCAGGCAAATGCCAACAGTGCCTGACGCGCAGGGCCGTCGAGCAACACCGGCTGGTCGCCCGTCTCCTCAGCCAACAGGAAGTCGAGCAGTTGCGACTTATCGCTGCGCTCACGCAACGGCGGCAGGGCGATTTCCAGGCCGTTCAGCCGGTAGTACAGGTCTTCGCGAAAACTGCCGTCCTCTACCCGCTCCAGTAAATTACGGTGGGTGGCGCTGATGATTCTGACGTTCACCGCTTGCGGCTCGCCGCCGAGGGGCACGACGAGTCGGTCTTCCAAAACCCTTAGCAGGCGCGTTTGCAAAGCGAGGGGCATATCGCCGATTTCATCCAAAAACAACGTGCCACCATCCGCTTGTTGCAGCTTGCCGCGCATACCTTCCTTGCGGGCACCGGTGAAACTGCCACCGCGATAGCCGAACAGCTCGCTCTCGATCAGGCTTTCCGGGATGGCCGCGCAGTTCAGGGCGATAAAGGCTTTATCGGCCCGGAGGCTGGCATGGTGCACCGCCTTGGCAAACGCCTCCTTACCGGAGCCGGTTTCGCCATTGATCAGTAAAGGTACGTCACGCTCGAACACACGCAACGCCTTGCGGAAATCGTTTTGCAGCGCCGCATCGCCCAGGCAAATGCCCGGCAACCGGGGCCGTTCGGGCAAGGGCTGTGGAGCTGGCACCGGTACGCTGCGGGGCTGGCCGCGCAACACCGCGAACAACCCACGGCCATCGCGGGTACGCAGCGGCCAACTGGCGCTGGCATTCGCGCTGGCACGTCCGAGCAACTCGTCCAGGGAGCAATCGAAAAACGCCTCCACCGGCTGGCCCAACAGGCCGCCACGGATCTGCCCGAGCAGGTTCAACGCACTCTGGTTGACCGCGCAAATGCGCCCTTCGCCATCGAACGCCAGCAACCCTTCGCTGAACAGGCCCACGGACTCCGCCTGCAAATGAAAGCGCAGCAACCAGTGGTTCTCGAAATGCCGCAGGAAGTAACAGCTCTCGATCATCTTCGCCGAAAGATTGACCAGCGCCATGGTGTGGAATTGGCTCTGACGCGACACCGCTTCCCGGGCCGAAGACACATCCAGCACCGCCAGCAGTTCGCCATGGGGGTCGAACACCGGGCTGGCCGAGCAGGTCAGCCCGGTATGCCGGCCACGGAAGTGTTCATCGCGATGAATCGTCAGGGACTGGCGCTCCACCAGGCAGGTGCCGATGCCGTTGGTGCCTTCGCAAGCCTCGCTCCAGTCGGCGCCCAGCCACAGCCCGGCACGCTCGAAAATCTTGCGCTCGCTTGGGGCGGTGACGCAGTTGAGGATCACCCCACGGGCATCGGTCAGCAGCACGGCATGGCCGGCGCCGGATAACTGTTGATGCAGGCTGTTCATTTCACTGCCGGCGATGCTCAGCACTTGTTGCAGGCGCTCGCGGCTTTCCAGCAGGCGGCCATGTTCGAGCACCGTGGGCGCAACCGTCAGCGCGGGGTCGAGGTGATAGTCCTCCAGGCAACGCAGCCAGGAGCGGGCGATGGACGGATCGCTGCCGGGGCCGTGCAACGGGTCCTGACCACGGGTGACCGTCAGGACTTGCTGGGCATGGCGACTGAAATGATCGTTTTGCATGTTTTTATTATTCTCCCTGCGTGAGCTACACCACCGCGCGCGAATGCCCAGCATCCTCCAGCGCCCCGACCAATGCAATCCCGACCAGACCCATGGGTCACAGGCTGTACCGTTTATGGCACAAACTGTCACCCAAGCTGTACCAAGCCTGTCACAGCAACGGCTTGGTACGACCTCAAAACCCTTGATTTACGGGGGCCGCAAGGCACTGGCCCGACCTTTGCTCTACGCTTTAACAAGCACAACCGTGCGTCCTCCAATAAACACAAAAAAGCCAGGAGATACCCACCATGCGTTACGCACACCCCGGTACTGAAGGCGCTATCGTTTCGTTCAAGGCCAAGTACGGCAACTACATCGGCGGTGAATTTGTCGCGCCGGTCGATGGCAACTATTTCACCAACACCTCGCCGGTCAACGGCAAGCCCATCGCCGAATTCCCGCGCTCCACGGCCAAAGACATCGACAAGGCCCTGGACGCTGCCCACGCCGCCGCTGACGCCTGGGGCAAAACCTCGGCCCAGGACCGCTCGCTGGTGCTGCTGAAAATCGCCGACCGCATCGAACAGAACCTCGAGCTGCTGGCCATCACCGAAACCTGGGACAACGGCAAGGCCGTACGCGAAACCCTGAACGCCGACATCCCGCTGGCCGCTGACCACTTCCGCTATTTCGCCGGCTGCATCCGCGCCCAGGAAGGCAGCAGCGCCGAAATCAACGAACACACCGCCGCCTATCACTTCCACGAGCCGCTGGGCGTAGTCGGCCAGATCATCCCGTGGAACTTCCCGCTGCTGATGGCCGCCTGGAAACTCGCGCCAGCCCTGGCTGCCGGTAACTGCGTGGTGCTCAAACCCGCCGAGCAAACCCCGCTGGGCATCAACGTGCTGATGGAACTGATCGGCGACCTGCTGCCGCCGGGCGTACTGAACGTGGTGCACGGCTACGGCAAAGAAGCCGGCGAAGCCCTGGCCACCAGCAAGCGCATTGCCAAGATCGCCTTCACTGGCTCCACACCAGTGGGCTCGCACATCATGCATGCGGCCGCCGAGAACATCATTCCGTCCACCGTTGAACTGGGCGGCAAGTCGCCGAACATCTTCTTCGCCGACATCATGAAAGCCGAACCGCAATTCATCGAGAAAGCCGCCGAAGGTTTGGTGCTGGCGTTCTTCAACCAGGGTGAAGTCTGCACCTGCCCTTCCCGCGCGCTGGTGGAAGAGTCGATCTACGACGATTTCATGAAAGTGGTGATGAAGAAGGTCGAGTCGATCAAACGTGGCGACCCGCTGGACACCGACACCATGGTCGGCGCCCAGGCGTCCGAACAGCAATTCGACAAGATCCTGTCTTACCTCGAAATCGCCAAAGGCGAAGGCGCCGAGCTGCTGACCGGTGGCAAGGTCGAGAAGCTGACCGGCGACCTGGCCACCGGCTATTACATCCAGCCGACCCTGCTCAAGGGCACCAACAAGATGCGGGTGTTCCAGGAAGAAATCTTTGGCCCGGTGGTGAGCATCACCACGTTCAAGGATGAAGCCGAAGCCCTGGCGATCGCCAACGACACCGAGTTCGGCCTGGGTGCCGGCCTGTGGACCCGCGACATCAACCGCGCCTACCGCATGGGCCGGGCGATCAAGGCCGGGCGTGTGTGGACCAACTGCTATCACCTGTACCCGGCACATGCCGCTTTCGGTGGTTACAAGAAGTCCGGTGTGGGCCGTGAGACTCACAAGATGATGCTTGATCACTATCAGCAGACCAAAAACCTGCTGGTGAGCTACGACATCAATCCGCTGGGCTTCTTCTAACTCACAACCCGCTCCCACACTTGATCTTCACAAGACCTTGCTACTCATTC